>NZ_JBTEKS010000023.1:0-23892 GCF_054333355.1 Methylomagnum sp.
GCACCATATCTAGCGTTTCTGGAAAATCCTTAGGCCCTCCTCTCGGGCAATCGCTCAAATGGCCTTATCGCCCCGTCCAATCCCAAAATAATCGAAGCCCAGGGCCTTCATCCGCGCCGGATCGTACAGGTTGCGCCCGTCGAAAATCGCCGGATGGGAAAGCATGGCCTTGATTTGATCGAAATCCGGGCTGCGGAACACGTTCCACTCCGTCACGATCAGCAGCGCGTCCGCGCCTTCCAACGCCGATTCCGGGCTGTCGCACAGCGTCAGGTCGGAACATTCCCCATAAATCCGCCCGGCCTCCTCCATCGCCACCGGATCGTAGGCCCGCACCTTGGCCCCTTGCGTCCACAGCGCTTCCATCAAGGTCCGGCTGGACGCCTCGCGCATGTCGTCGGTGTTGGGCTTGAAGGCCAACCCCCACAGCGCGAAGGTCTTGCCCGCCACCCCGCCCTTGAAATAAGCCATCAGCTTCTCGTACAGCCGCAGCTTCTGCCGGTCGTTCACCGCTTCCACGGCTTGCAGCAATTGGGCCGGATAATCCACGTCGCGGCCGGTGCGCTCCAAGGCTTTCACGTCCTTGGGGAAGCACGAGCCGCCGTAGCCGCAGCCGGGATAAATAAAGTGGTAGCCAATGCGCGGATCGGAGCCGATGCCGAGGCGCACCTTCTCGATGTCGGCACCCAGCCGCTCCGCCAAGTTCGCCAGCTCGTTCATGAAGCTGATCTTGGTGGCGAGCATGGCGTTGGCGGCGTACTTGGTCAGTTCGGCGGAGCGGATGTCCATGCACACCAGCCGGTCGTGGTTGCGGTTGAACGGCGCGTAGAGCGCCCGCAGCAATTCCGTGGTGCGGGGATTGTCGGTGCCCACCACGATGCGGTCGGGCTTCATGAAGTCCTCAATGGCCGCGCCCTCCTTGAGGAATTCGGGGTTGGACACCACGTCGAATTCCGCCGCCGACTGCCGCTCGGTCAGCACCGCCGCGATGGCGCCGCGCACCTTGTCGGCGGTGCCCACCGGGACCGTGGACTTGTTGACCACGATCCGGTAATCCGTCATCCGCTGGCCGATGCTGCGGGCCACGGCCAGCACATATTGCAGGTCGGCGGAACCGTCCTCGTCGGGCGGCGTGCCCACCGCCACGAACTGGAACAGGCCATGCTCCACCGCCACATCCACATCGGTGGTGAAGCGCAGCCGATTGGCCGCCATGTTGCGCTTGATGACCGCGTCTAGCCCTGGTTCGTGGATGGGCACCTCGCCCCGGTTGAGGCGGTCGATCTTGTGCTGGTCAATATCCACGCACACCACCTCGTTGCCCACCTCGGCGAGGCAGGCACCAGTGACCAGGCCCACATAGCCGGAACCGAATACCGATACTTTCATAAGGTTTCCTTGACAGGACTATTGTTGAAAATTTTGCTGAAATCGACCTTGATGCCGTCAGTTTCCAGCGTTCCGCCGTGGAATATCCGCTCACCCTCCGGGGTTGTCACGAATACGGTTCGGCCATAAGGTTCCACAGTCCAAACCGCCTTCACCCCGGCCTTAATCAAACCCGCCGCCTTTTCCAATAATTCCTGAATGGTCTGGATGGGGGATAGGATTTCAATCGCCAGCCTGGGAGGTTCCTGGAATTTAACGACATCCCTCAAAAAGTTTGGCTTGATTTGGCTTCTGGGGAAGATGGAAATATCCGGGGTTATACCTTTCTCAATATCCAAGGTGAGTTCCGGCATGCGTAGGATGGTTTCATCCGCCAGTAATTTCTGGAGTATTTCAATGCACAAATAGCTATGATTCAAGGACGGCATAACTTCGGATGTTTGCTGGGTGGGATATTCAAGTTCCGACATGGGTAATTCCCTCAGGCTTTTGCAAATCTCCCGTCAAGCGAGTAACCCGGCCATCAAATCCCGCTTAATATCCTCGATATTTTCGAGACCCACCGCGACGCGGATCAAGCCCTCGCGGATGCCCGCCGCCTCCCGCTCGGTCTCGGTCAACCGGCCATGGGTAGTGGTGGCCGGATGAGTGATGGTGGTCTTCACGTCGCCCAGGTTGGCGGTGATGGACAGCATCCGGGTCGAGTCGATGAGCCTCCACGCCGCTTCCCGCCCGCCTTCGACTTCAAAGCTGACGATGCCGCCGCCGCTCTTCTGTTGACTCATGGCGAGTTCATGCTGGGGATGGGACGCGAGGCCCGGATAATTCACCCGCTTCACCCAGCGTTGGGTTTCCAGCCATTGCGCCAGACCCAGCGCGTTCTCGCTGTGCGCCCGCATCCTTAGCCCTAAGGTTTCCAAGCCTTTCAGGAATATCCAGGCGTTGAAGGGACTCATGGACGGCCCGCCGGTGCGGAGGAAGGGATAAATCTGTTTTTCCAGCAATTCGTTGGCACCGACGATGGCCCCGCCGACGCAGCGGCCTTGGCCGTCCAGATATTTGGTCGCGGAATGGATCACCAAGTCCGCGCCCAAGGCCAGCGGCTTTTGCAAGGCGGGCGTGCAGAAGCAGTTGTCCACCACCAGCAGGGCGTTATGGCCGTGCGCCAAGGCGGCGAGGCCGGAAATGTTGGCGATTTCGGTCAGGGGATTCGAGGGCGTCTCGACGAACAGGAAGCGGGTCTCGGGCCGGATGGCGGTTTCCCAAGCGGCGTAGTCGGTCAGGTCCACGAAGGTGGTTTCAACGCCGAACTTGCCCAGGAAGTTCTGGAACAGCAGCACCGTATTACCGAACACGCCCCGCGAGCAGACCACATGGTCGCCGGCTTTCAGGAGACCGAAGGCCGTACTGGCGATGGCCGCCATGCCGGACGCCACCGCGATGCAGCGCTCGCCGCCTTCCAGGGCCGCGAGGCGCTCCTCGAACACCCGGACGGTGGGGTTGGTGAAGCGGGAATAGATGTTGCCCGGCACCTTCCCGGAGAACCGCGCGGCGGCCTCGGCGGCGCTGTTGAAGACGTAACTGGAGGTGGGGAAGATCGGGTCGGAATGCTCCTGCTCGGGGGTGCGGCGCTGTCCGGCGCGGATGGCTTGGGTTTCCAGGGCGTAGTCGGTCCAGTCGATGTCGGTCATATTAGGTTTGGCTTTGAGGTTAAACCAGTAATTCAGAGGCTCACATTCTCGGATGACTCTTCGTCAATTCCCCAATCAGGCGGCGGTATCGAGGACATAAAATCACCAACCTCTCTAACTTTACCGGCGAATTGAGGAGGAGGAACGCGACGCTTTTTACGGAAAGCCGCTTCTAGCTTATTAGAATCGGCAAAAATTTCGTCTAGTTCTTGTTCGCCGTAATCAAAAATCGGCTCGTGTTCGATTTTCAGCTTTTCAATAAAATCAAGCTTGGTATAACCCGCCAACTCCGCCGCTTTGCCAAGCGATAAACGATTTTTACGGTATAGCATTAGCGCCGACATATAGATAACGCTGCTGGTAAAGCGGCATTTTTTCCCCTCTACCTGTGGGAGAGGGCTGGGGTGAGGGTGGTCAAATGAAGCTTTCCTTCCACCGTCATCTATATAAAGCAAATCTTGGGTGAATTGCTCTTTCGTTTCTTTCAACGATAGCAATATGTTGGCTTTGACGGGAAAGGATATATTGATGGTTTCTTCAAGCATCTTGCACCTCCATGATTAGCTGGCCTTGCTGGTTTTAAAAATTCCAGCGTCAGAACCATTAAAGCCTGCATTAGGGTGAAGTGGTCGGAATTTGATTCTTTGCAAGATCAAGCAGTAAACGTAAAGCCCTATTCACCGACTCGGAATCCTTAAATACCCTAGCGATATCCTCATCCAAAAGCACTACGTTAGTGCCCTCCCGGTAAGCTTGAAAATGCTTTCCACGGATACCTTGAGAGAAATCGTATTCCGGCATCAAATCGTCTTCCGTTTCGTCGTTAATGACTTGACTCATAATTCCTTCTCTCTGCGCTACTTGCCTCGCGGGCACTGATAATACGAATTTTTCCCGAACGCTCGGTATATGAAACCACTAATAACCGTCCCAACGATGACATTCCCAAGCTTAAAAACCGTTGTTCCTCATCGGAATGTTTGGGGTCTGCGACGGTGCGTTCCAATGGATCTCCGAACACGGTCATGGCCTCACCGAAATCAACTCCATGCTTGCGTAGATTGGATTTTGCCTTTGCAGCGTCCCACTCGAAACGCATGATTTCAATCCATCGCCGAATTCATGGGCTACCCCGCATTATGCAACCCCATCGCCGAGTTATCCCCTCCGCGCTTGGATTTGGCCCCGTCGTTGCGGTGGCAGGATAGCCGGTCGAGATAAGCCTGATCCACGTCGCCGGTTACGTATTCGCCGTTGAAACAGGAGGTATCGAACTGGCGGATAGTGCGGTTGCCCCGCTGCACCGCCTCGATCAAATCCGACAAATCCTGATAAACCAGCCAATCGCAACCCAAGGCTTTCTGCACATCCAGATCGGTCCGGCCATGGGCGATCAACTCCTCGGCGGCGGGCATGTCGATGCCGTAGACGTTGGGATAGCGCACCGGCGGCGAGGCGGAGGCGAAATAAACCTTGTTGGCCCCGGAATCGCGGGCCATCTGGATGATCTGCTCGGAGGTGGTCCCGCGCACGATGGAATCATCCACCAGCAGCACGTTCTTGCCCTTGAACTCCAGGTCGATGGCGTTGAGCTTCTGGCGCACCGACTTCTTTCGTAACTGCTGGCCGGGCATGATGAAGGTGCGGCCAATGTAGCGGTTCTTGATGAAACCCTCGCTGTATTTCACCCCCAGCCGGTTCGCCAATTGCAAAGCCGAGGTGCGGCTGGTGTCGGGAATGGGGATGACCACGTCGATACCATGATCCGGGCGCAGCCGGAGAATCTTGTCCGCCAGCTTATCGCCCATTCGCAGCCGGGCCTTATATACGGAAATGTCGTCGATGATGGAGTCGGGCCGGGCGAAATAGACGTACTCGAAAATACAAGGTGAATGGACCGCTCCCTCGGCGCACTGGCGGGTGTGCAGGGTGCCTTTCTTCTCGATGATGATGGCCTCGCCGGGCTGCACGTCGCGGATCAAATCGAAGCCCAGCACATCCAAGGCCACGCTCTCCGAGGCGATCATGTAGTCCGTGCCGTTGGGCGTCTTGCGCTCGCCGAACACCAGCGGGCGGATGCCGTGCGGGTCGCGGAAGCCGATGATGCCGAAGCCCGTCACCATCGCCACCACCGCGTAGCCGCCCCGGCAGCGCCGATGCACGCCAGCCACGGCCTGGAACACGTCCTCCGGCCCGATGCGCAGCTTGCCGAGTTCCTGAAGCTCGTGGGCGAAGATGTTGAGCAGCACCTCCGAATCGGAATCGGTGTTGATGTGGCGCTGGTCCTCGACGAATAGCTCCTTCTTCAAGGTCTGGGCGTTGGTCAGGTTGCCGTTGTGGGCCAGAGTGATGCCGTAGGGGGAGTTGACGTAGAACGGCTGGGCCTCGGCGGTGCTGGTGCAGCCAGCGGTCGGGTAGCGGACGTGGGCGATGCCCATCCGCCCGCGCAGATTGACCATGTGGCGGGTGTGGAACACGTCCCGCACCAGCCCGCTATCCTTGCGCAAATGCATCCGGTCGCCCTCGCAGGTGACGATGCCGGCAGCGTCCTGCCCCCGGTGTTGAAGCACGGTCAGTGCCTCATAAAGCTCTTGGTTCACTTGCTCGCTGGAAACGATGCCGGCAATACCACACATGTCATTCACCTATCGTCGGGAGTCTATCGAAGACTTGAGGCGGCTGGCGTAATCCGTAGGGATTTGGCCGCGCAACCAAAGGGCCAGGGATTGGAAAGGGGGAATTAATTTGGACTCCCGCCACCAAGGATCGCTCGGCAGCGGGGTGGCGCCGGCCAATAAAACCAGCACCGACATGATCAACGCGCCACGGGCGATGCCGAATAGTAGTCCAGCGAGCCGGTCGGTGCCGGTGAGTCCGGTGGTTTCCACCAGCTTGCCCAGCAGGAAGGCCAGCATACCGGCCAAAATCAGGCTGGCGACGAACAAAATCGCGAAGGCCAGCAGCACCCGGGCCGACGGCAGCGGCACCAGGCTTTCCAAGTGGGCCGACAGCTCGTGGCTGTAATGCAAGCCAATCCACACCGCCGCACCCCAGGCGACCAGGGAAAACACCTCGCGAATCAGGCCACGGATCAGGCCGATCAGCCCCGACAGGCCGATGATTCCGATGATGCCGTAATCCGCCCAGGTCAGGGTCAGCGCTGGCATGTGGGCCGTCCTCCGTCAAACGATCCGACGATGGGCAAAAGATCACCAAGCCGCATGGAATCAGCGATGCGACTGGATGATCCCCCTGATGCCCACCGCGCTCTCGATCTGCTTTTGGATTTGTTCGGCCTGCGCCCGGCTGGCGCCCGCCCCGACCGCCACCCGGAACACCGGCCCGGATTGGCCCTGGGAAACCTGCATGTTGGCGGAGAGGCCGGCCTTGCGCAGCTTATCGACCAGGCTGCGGGCATTGGTTTCGGCGGTGAAGCTGCCCGCCTGCACCGACCAGGAAGCGGGCGGCGTCACTTCCGGCGGGGTGGCGGCGCGCTTGGGTTCCTGGGGCTTGACGGCAGGAGGCGGTGGATTGATGGCCGCCACCGGGGGCACGGGTTTGGGCGACACCACGGGTTTGACTGGGGCGACCTTCGCGGGGGGGGCGGTCTCGGTCGCTTTGGCGGACGGTGGAACCGGTGCGGGTTTCGGTGCCACCGGCTTGGCTTGCGCCACGACGGGTGGTTTGGCTTTGTTCACTTTCTTGGCGGGCGGCTCCGGCGCCTTGACCGGGGGGGCTTCCTCCGGCGCGAATTCCGGCTCTTCGCCGACCATCTCTGGCGATTCCTCCGGTTCGACCGCGTCCTGCACTGGCTTTTTGGCTGGCGCGGGCCGCGCCGTCTCGACGCCGGGCTTGGCCTTCCTGGGGGATGTCGATGCCCCCTTGGCGGTCAAGGCCGATTTGTGGGCGTCCTTGGCCACACCCTTGTTGACTCCGGGCTTGGCGGGCGGAGGCGGTTCCGCTTCGGCTTCGGCGGTGCCCTCTTCCTCAACAGGCACTTCGGCTTCTTCGGTCGGCGCGGTGGCCTGCCGGGCGGGCGGCGGTTCAACTTTGGCGGGCTTGGCGGGGGGGGCGTCCTCCAAGGGGATGACCCGGTAGCCGGTTTCCGCTTCCTTCTTGTTGTCCCTGCCGGGGGTGTTCTCTTCCGCCGCCGCATCCGCCGCCGACTTCGGCAGCTCGATGGCGTGTTGCTCGATGGCTTCCGGCAGCGCCGGGACTTCCTGCTTGACGCCGCCCGCCGGACCTTCCGATTTGTCCTCAAACAGCATCGGCACGAAAATCACGCTCAGGGTGACGATGATCGTCGCCCCCATCAGACGTCGCTTTAATTGCTCATCCATCTCAACAAAACCTCGGGTCAGGCGGCATGAGCCAAGTATTCTGAAACCAGGAAAAACGATCCGAAAACCAGGATCAAGTCGTTCTCTTGTGTATGGCGGCGGGCGCTTGCGAAAGCCGCTGGGACGTCGGGAAAACCATGTTCAACCGACGTTATTCCCCGCTGGGCCAATATCTCCCGCAATTGTTCGGCGGGCGCGGCCCTGGTCATTTGCAACGGTGCCAGATACCAAGCGTCCACCAGGTCGTGGATGTTATCAAGAATGCCCGCAATATCCTTGTCCCGCATCACGGCGAACACCGCATGTATGCGCCGCCCGGCGAACTGGCGGCGGAGGTGCCCGGCGAGGACGCCCACCGCCTGGGGATTGTGCGCCACGTCCAGCAACACGGGTGCCTCGCTCGGCTGGCCCTGAAAGAACTGGAACCGGCCTGCCAAATTGACGGCGCCTAGGCCGACACGGATGGCCGCTTCGGACACGGGCCGTTGATCATGGATGAGGCTCAGAACGGCCAATACCGCCGAGGCGTTCATCAACTGGTGTTCGCCGGGAATGGCGGGAAATGGTAACCCTTCGAACCGGGCGTCGGGGTTGTACCAGGTCCAGCCTTCCGCCGTGGCGGCATAGCCAAAATCGGAACCGGAACGCAGCAAGGGGATGTTTTGCTCAGCGGCGAAACGAATGACCGAATCCGGCGGGCTGGGATCGCCAATCACGGCAGGACGACCGGGCCGGAAAATCCCGGCCTTCTCCAAACCGATGGCGTCGCGGGTGTCGCCGAGCCACTCCCGATGGTCGATGTCGATGCTGGCGACCAGGGCCGCATCGGCGTCGATGATGTTGACGGCATCCAGCCGCCCGCCCAGGCCGACTTCCAACACCTGCATGTCCAAGTTTTCACGGGAAAAAATATCGAGCGCCGCGAGCGTGCCAAACTCGAAGAAACTTAGGGAAATGTCGCCACGGGCCGCGTCGACCCGTTCAAACGCCTCGCAGAGGCGGGCATCCTCGACCGGCTGGCCGTCGATACGAATGCGCTCGTTGTAGCGGAGCAGATGTGGGGAGGTGTAGGTGCCCACCCGATAACCCGCGCCGCGCAGAATCGCATCCAGCATCGCTACGGAGGAACCCTTGCCATTGGTGCCGCCCACCGTGATGGTGAACGGGTGCCGCCCACCAGACTCCATCCGTTCGAATACCTGGGAAACGCGGGCCAATCCCAAGTCGATGGCCTGCGAATGCAGGGTTTCCTGCCAGGCCAGCCAGTCGGCCAGCGTCGCGAAGCGCATGAATCAGTCGCCGCCCTGTAGGTCGTCGGCCACGGCGGGGTCGTAAGGCAGGGCGTCGAGCTTGTCGGAACGCGGCTCGTCAGTCGGAACCGTTTTCGATGAGGGCACAGCCGGAACAGCCTGATTAGGCATCAACAGGCCAAGCAACGCGGCAATCTTGGCGCGCATTTCCCGGCGGTCCACGATCATGTCGATGGCGCCGTGTTCCAGCAGGAATTCGCTGCGCTGGAAGCCTTCCGGCAGCTTCTCCCGCACCGTCTGCTCGATGACGCGCGGCCCGGCGAAGCCAATCAGGGCACCCGGCTCGCCGATATTGATGTCGCCCAGCATGGCGAGACTGGCGGAGACGCCGCCCATGGTCGGGTCGGTCATCACGGAGACAAAGGGAATTTTAGCGGCGGACAAACGGGCCAAGGCCGCGCTGGTCTTCGCCATTTGAAACAGGGACAGCAGGGATTCTTGCATCCGCGCCCCGCCGCTGGCGCTGAATGTGATCAGCGGAACGGAATGCTTCAAGCAGTGATTGACCGCCCGCACGAAGCGCTCCCCAACCACCGAACCCATGGACCCGGCCATGAATTCGAAGTTGAACGCCGTCGCCACCACGGGCCGACCCTCCAAATGTCCCGCCACCACGATCAGCGCGTCTTTCTCGCCGGTGGATTTCTGCGCTTGCGAGAGGCGATCCTTGTATTTCTTGCTGTCCTTGAACTTGAGCGGATCGAGGGGCGACAGGTTCTCGCCGATTTCGGTGCGGTTGCTCGCGTCCAGGAAGGTATGCAAGCGCTTACGGGCGCTGATCCGCATGTGATGACTGCACTTGGGGCAGACTTCCAGATTCCGTTCCACTTCCGAGCGGTACAGGATGGCGTTGCAGCTCGGGCATTTGCTCCACAACCCTTCCGGCACGGTGCTTTTGGTGGAAGCTTCGGTGCGGATTTTTGAAGGTACCAGCTTGTGAAACCAGCTCAAGGTCGTTTCTCTCATAGGAATTAAGACGCGGCGTCCAGGGCGGCACGCATGGATTGCAGGAGGCTGACGATTTCGGCGAGGGCGAACTCGGGATTATCCGGGTTGGCTTCGATTCTGCCGACCAGGGCGCTGCCCACCACCACGGCCTCGGCGAACTGGCCGATGGCGGCGGCGAGTTCGGCGTTCTTCACCCCGAAGCCCACGCCCACCGGAAGCCCTGTGAGTTGGCGGATTTCCGAAAGCTTCCGTTCCACATCGGCCAAATCCAAATGGGAGGCGCCGGTCACGCCCTTCAGGGAGACGTAATAGAGATAGCCCCGACCCAACTCGCCCATCTTGCGGATGCGCGCTTCGGTGCTGTTGGGGGCCAGCAGATAAATCGGGTCAACCCCGGCCTCAGCCAGAAAGCCTAAGAATTCGGAGCCTTCCTCCGGCGGCAGGTCCACCGTCAGCACGCCATCCACTTCGGCGGCTTTGGCTTTTTCCGCGAAAGCTTGATAGCCCAGGGCTTCGATGGGATTGAGATAGCCCATCAGCACCACCGGCGTGTCTTGATCGTCAGCGCGGAATTGCGCCACCAAATCCAGCACCTTGCGGAGGCTCATCTTGTGGGCCAGGGCGCGTTCGCTGGCTTTCTGAATCACCGGGCCGTCGGCCATCGGGTCGGAAAACGGCACGCCCAGTTCGATGATGTCGGCGCCCGCCTTCACCATGGCGTGCATGGCCGGGACGGTGAAGTCCGGGGTCGGGTCGCCCGCCGTCAGGAAAGGAATCAGCGCCGTGCGGTTGGCTTCTTTCAGCGCGGCAAATTTAGCGGTCAGGCGGCTCACAGGCTGATTCCCTCGCGGTTGGCTATGGTGTTGATGTCTTTGTCGCCGCGACCGGAGAGGTTGACCAGGATTTGCTGATCCTTGCCCAGGGTGGGCGCGAGCTTCATGGCGTAGGCCACGGCATGGCTGGATTCCAGGGCGGGAATGATGCCTTCTAGGCGGGTCAGGGCATGGAAGCCTTCCAGCGCTTCGGTATCGGTGATGCTGACGTAGTGGGCGCGGCCCGAGTCCTTGAGCCAGGCGTGTTCCGGGCCGACACCGGGATAATCTAACCCGGCGGAAATCGAATGGGTCTCGATGATCTCGCCGTCGTCGTCTTCCATGAGATAGGTGCGGTTGCCATGCAGCACGCCGGGACGGCCCGCGCTGAGCGGGGCGGAATGGCGTCCGGTTTCGATGCCGTCGCCCGCCGCTTCCACGCCGTACATCAGCACGTCGCGCTCGTCGATATAGGGATAGAACAAGCCGATGGCGTTGGAACCGCCGCCCACGCAGGCGATGAGCGCATCGGGCTGGCGTCCGGTCAGTTCGACCATCTGCCCTTTGGCCTCGCGGCCAATGATGGACTGGAAGTCGCGGACCATGGCCGGATAGGGATGCGGGCCAGCGACGGTGCCGATGATGTAGAAGGTGTTATCGACGTTCGTCACCCAATCGCGCAGGGCTTCGTTGAGCGCGTCCTTGAGGGTCTTGGAACCGGATTCCACCGGCATCACGGTCGCGCCCAACAGCTTCATGCGCAGCACGTTCGGCGCCTGCCGCGCCACGTCCACCGAACCCATGTAGACCACGCATTCCAGCCCCAGCCGCGCCGCCACGGTGGCGGTCGCCACGCCGTGCTGGCCCGCGCCGGTCTCGGCGATGATACGGGTCTTGCCCATGCGCTTCGCCAACAAGGCTTGGCCGACGGTGTTGTTCACCTTGTGGGCGCCGGTGTGGTTGAGGTCTTCGCGCTTGAGGAAGATTTGCGCCCCGCCCAGCTGGCGGCTCAGCCGCTCGGCGTGATAGATGGGCGAAGGCCGACCCACATAGTGCTTGAGGTCGTAGTCGAGTTCGGCCAGGAACTCCGGGTCTTTCATATAGCGCTGATAGGCCTGGTTGAGTTCGTCGATGGGGTACATCAACGTCTCGGCCACGAAAGTGCCGCCGTAAGGACCGAAATGGCCGCGCTCGTCGGGAAGGTTATAGGGTTCGCTCGACATGGTGTTGGTAGTCAAATCGTTGTACTTCTGTGAGGAATGCCGCCATTTTGTCGGCATCCTTGATGCCTTTCGCCGCTTCCACGCCGCTCGACACATCAAGCGCGTAGGGCCGCACCGTCCGTAACGCCTCGGCCACGTTGCCGGGTTCCAAGCCCCCCGCCAGAATCAGCGCGTCGGCGTGTTCCGGGGGAATCAGGTTCCAGTCAAACCGGCTGCCGGTGCCGCCCATGGCGTCGGGGTGCCACGCATCCAGCAGGAAACCCGAAGCCTTCCCGTGTGCCGCCATCGTCGCCGCCAAATCGACGCCGGGTTTCATCGGCAATGCCTTTATATAAGGCTTGGCGAACGCTGTGCAGTAAGCCGGGTCTTCATCGCCGTGGAATTGGAGCAGGTCGATTCGCACCTGATCCAACACGCCTAGCACAGTCTCGGGGTCTTCATCCACGAACAGCCCGACCACGGTCACGAAAGGCGGCAACGCGGTCACAATGGCCCGGGCTATCTCGACCGACACATGCCGGGGACTGGGCGGATAAAACACCAGTCCGATAGCGTCGGCGCCCATTCGGACAGCGGCCACGGCGTCGGCAGGGCGCGTGAAGCCGCAGATTTTAACCCGAGTTCTGCGAATCAAGTATGGGATTTTCACTCGGCTTCCTGGGGCGTGTAACGGCTGGCGTTCGGCGGGAGATGCTGAAAAACGGGATGGCGGGCGATGCCGAAGGTTTCGGGGTAATAAATGCCCGCCAAGTATAACCCGTCGGAAGGCGCTGTGACGCCGCCGAGCTTGCGGTCCCGCGCCCGCAGCAACTCGCCCGCCCATTCCGGCGGGCGCTTACCCGTGCCGATCTCCATCAGCACCCCGGCGATGTTGCGCACCATGTGATGCAGGAAGGCGTTGGCGCACAGGTCGATGACCACCCGGTCCTCCTCCCGCCGCACATGGATGAAGTGCATGAAACGGTTGGGGCTTTTGGACTGGCACGCCTGGGCGCGGAACGAGGAGAAATCATGTTCGCCGATGAGATGATCCGCCGCCGCCTGCATGGCGTCGGCGTCCAGCGGAGCGTAATGCCATGTCACCTGCCGCCGTCGCAGGGCGGAGCGCATGGGGCGGTTGAGGATGACGTAGCGATAGAAGCGGGCGATGGCGCTGTAGCGGGCGTGGAAGTCTTCGGCCACTTCGCGCGCCCACAGCACGCGCACGTCCTCGGGCAAGGCGGTGTTGGTGCCCATCAGCCAGGAACCGGGCTTGCGGATAACCTCCGTGTCGAAATGGACGACCTGCTCCAAGGCATGAACCCCGGCGTCGGTGCGGCCCGCGCAGACCACCCGCACCGGCTCGTTGGCGACGAAGCCCAGCGCCTCTTCCAGCACTGTCTGGATGGTCCGCTTGCCCGGCTGCCATTGCCAACCGGCGAAGGCCGAGCCGTCGTATTCGATGCCTAGTGCGATGCGCATGGGTGGGGTGGGTTCGCGGGGAATTAGTAGGAATTACGGGGGCGGACACGGTAGTCAATCCGGGGGCGTTCGGCAAGGGATTTTGGTATTTTTCATGGCGGTGTGGCAACGTCAAAACGACAACTTAACCCTCGTCCCGGCTGAGTCACGTATATTCAAAAATCCCCAAAAACCGGGATCCAACCAACCAATCCCCAAACCGAATATCCTTATGTCCCACTACCGCACCGAACCTTTACGCATCCCCGGCCCACCTCCCGGCATTCCTTATATTGTCGGCAACGAAGCCGCCGAACGCTTCAGCTATTACGGAATGCGGGCGGTGCTGGTGGTATTCATGACTCAATACCTGATGAGTGCCGATGGCCGACCGGACCCGATGAGCGAGGAGGAAGCCAAGGGCTGGTTCCATCTATTCGTATCGGCCACCTATTTCACGCCGCTCTTGGGCGCCTTGTTGGCGGATGGCTGGCTCGGCAAGTACCGCACCATCATCGTCCTATCGCTGATTTATTGCCTCGGGCATTTGGCGCTGGCCTTGGACGACACCCGCGCCGGGCTGCTGCTCGGCCAGGGTCTCATCGCGCTGGGGGCCGGGGGCATCAAGCCCTGCGTCTCGGCCCATGTGGGCGACCAGTTCGCCGACACCAACCAGCACCTGTTGAGCCGCATCTATAGCTGGTTCTATTTCGCCATCAACTTCGGGGCGTTCACTTCCATGCTGCTGACGCCCTGGCTGATGGCGAATCACGGCGCGTCGGTGGCGTTCGCGGTGCCGGGCCTGTTGATGCTGGCGGCGACGGCGATTTTCTGGGCGGGACGCCATCGCTTCACCCACATCCCGGCGGGCGGCATGGCCTTCGTGCGGGCCAGTCTGAGCGGGGACGGCTGGCGTAGCCTGAGCGGGCTGGCGGTGATCTTCGGGTTCATGACGGTGTTCTGGGCGCTGTTCGATCAAACCGGCTCGTCTTGGGTGTTGCAGGCGCAGAAGATGGACCAGACGGTGTTCGGCATCCCGGTGCTGCCCTCGCAAATCCAGGCCGCGAATCCATTGCTCATCATGCTGCTGACCCCGCTGTTTTATTACGGCGTCTATCCGCGCCTTGAGCGGCGGGTCCGGCTCACCCCATTGCGCAAGATCGGCTTCGGAATGTGCTTGGCCGGATTGTCATTCGTGCTGGCGGCGTGGATTCAGCAAGCCATCGACGCCGGGGGTCAACCGCCCATCGGCTGGCAATTGCTGGCCTATCTGGTGCTGACCTCCGCCGAAGTCATGGTGTCCATCACTGGCTTGGAATTCGCCTACACCCAAGCGCCGAAGGTGATGAAGTCCTTTGTGATGGCGCTCTTCATGGCCTCCGTCGCGGCGGGAAATCTGTTCACCGGGGCGGTCAACTTCTTCATTCAAAACCCGGACGGCGGTTCCAAACTGGCCGGAGCGGCCTATTTCTGGTTCTTCGCCGGGCTGATGCTGGCGACCGCCGCGCTGTTCGCCGTGGTCAGTCAGTTTTACCCAGAGCGTGATTCGGGCGCGGCCTGAAAAGTCAACCTGATTAGCAAGAATCTTCAGCCGTCACGCCGGCAGGACTGAAGACTCTTGCTAATCAGGAAAGCCAGCGCCAGCGCGAACCATCCTCCCCTGCACATTCAACCCTCATCACACACGGCGGGCTTGAACAGCGCCTCCGCTCCTTGGCGAGCCACACTTAAGTATGGGATATGCCGAATTTCCCCCGACGATACTATCGACCCCAAACCTATATAGTCGACTCAATACTTTTAAGCTATCGACACAATACAAATATGACGAGCTATTAAATCCGCTATTCCCCCCGTCCCTCTTGACTGAATTTACTACAGACGTTACTTTCCATGTTTGCCTGTGCTTGTCGAAAATAACATTGAGTCACCGTTCCGCCTCCACTTACAAAACCCCCATCAGCTGTGAAAGCTGTAATCTGAGCAAAATCTGTATTCCCAGGGGACTATCGCCTCATGAAATCACGGTGCTTAGCCGAGGCGTACGCCGCAACCGTACCCTGAAGAAAGGCGAGGTTCTGTACTATCCCGGCGAGAGCTTCCATGGAATCATCGCCCTCAAATCCGGCACCGTAAAACTCATCAGCCCCGACCGCCAGGGGAATGAATATATTGTGGATTTCCTCCTGCCGGGGGAATTGCTTGGATTCGACGGCCTCGCCACCCAACGCCATAGCTGCTCCGCCATCGCCCTGGAAACCGTGAGCTATTGCGAGTTGCCGGTCTACCAGATCGAAATGATTTCCCGCGAAGTGCCCAGCCTAATGCAAGTGCTGCTGCAACACTCCGGGAGTCAGTTCACCCTAAATATTCAACGGCTTATCCTGAGCCGCCGACCAGCGGACGAGCGCTTGGCGGCGTTCTTGGTGCATCTTTCCGAGCGCCATCGGCGACGCGGGTTCTCCCCGGTGGAGTTCCGGGTGAGCATGACCCGACAGGAAATCGGCAATTATCTAGGATTGGCGCTGGAAACAGTCAGCCGCCTGCTGGGCCAGTTTGAGTCCGCCGGACTCATCGAAGTCCAGAGCAAATTGATTCGTATCCGAAACCTTGATGGCTTGATGCAATACTCCCCGAACTAAGCCATTTCCAATATTCCTCATTCCCCTTAAGCGGCAAAATTTGATCCACGCTAAAATTTTCGCACCCCCGCCTTGATAGCAGTCAGACACCCCCCGGACCTGGGTTATTAATATACGCCCCGTCGTCGGCTTTAATCCCCGGCGGACCGTTGCGGCAAACACCAATTAACGCAACAACCGAGTCAGGAATTTCCTGACAGGGACGTTATCAATTCCGCTGTAAAACAACCCTAATACCTGGGAGATAATACGTTATGGCCACCACTAGCCATTCTGCTACCGGAGCGCAGGACGCCCCGATCCTCGACAAGCGCAGCGTGGGTTTTGCGTTCACTATTTACCTCGTCTTCTATGCCTGGGTTCGCTGGTATGAAGGCGTCTATGGCTGGGCCGCTGGCCTGGACTCCTTCGCGCCGGAGTTCGAAACCTACTGGATGAACATGCTCTATTACGAGATCGTGGCCGAAGTCATCGTGGCCAGCTTCCTGTGGGGCTATATCTGGAAGACCCGCGACCGCAATCTGGCCGCCATCACCCCGCGCGAGGAACTGCGCCGCAACATGACCCATGTCGTGTGGGTATTCGCCTACGCCAATGCCATCTACTGGGGCGCCTCCTACTTCACCGAGCAGGATGCCACTTGGCACCAGACCATCGTGCGCGACACCGACTTCACGCCGTCGCACATCATCGAGTTCTACCTGACCTATCCGATCTACATCATCACCGGCTTCGGCGCGTTCCTGTACGCCAAGACCCGCCTGCCGTTCTTCGCGGAAGGCCTGTCCCTGCCGTACTTGGTGTCCGTTGTGGGTCCGTTCATGATTCTGCCGAACGTCGGCCTGAACGAGTGGGGCCACACCTTCTGGTTCATGGAGGAGCTGTTCGTGGCTCCCCTGCACTACGGCTTCGTGATCTTCGGCTGGTTCGCGCTGGGTATCTTCGGCACCCTGACCCAGATTTTTATGAGCTTCTCCAAGCTCATCGACAAGGAAATCTGTGAGTCCATTGAAAACGGTTCGCTCAAGCTTGGCTAAGTCCTGAGTACGGAGAGATCCTCCTCTTCCGCTCGTTTACCTCAGCAGGCGATTCTTGCTGACTTTCAAGGCCGTCCGGCAAACGTCGGACGGCTTTTTTTTGTGCGCATACTTGATATTCGGAGATAACTTCCATGGATAGGGAATATTGCTCCTTTCCGGCGAAAGGAAATTTCGGTGAGAGCGACCCATCTAAGAGGCACCGCTCAAAGGGGAAAGGGATAACATCCTTTGAAGGCGCGTTATTCATCCATTACCCGGCGAGCGTTTTCAACATGAGTGTGCGGCAGCGAAAAAGGCCGACTCGGTTTTGAAAGCCGAGTCGGCCTACGTGAATGCCAACCCAAAATGAAAATGCTCTAAAACCATCGGAACGCTTATTTAAAGCCAAGCGCTAATCGCACAGCCCCGCCCGCCGCCAGTAAACGCAGCCGTTCCCCCACAGACCCGGCGCGAAATCGACTTATCCCACTGTTTAGCTTAAAATTTCCGCCCTTTTCTGTAACGCCGCCATCTTCGGGGGCGCACCGGACTACGGTTTCCACCGACGCGCCGGTCCTTCTTCCACACGACTCAAATCCAACACCCATGACCGATTCCCCCACGCTGACCCTTGGCCTTCCCGGTTTCACCTATGCCGACCTGTACGACCCCGCCCGCTTACGCGATTTGACGGAGGCTTTCGACGCCGAGGTGAAGGCCGCCAAGCCGGACTTGTTCGCAGAGTTCGCCCAATACCGCGAATGCCAGGGCGTTGGCCTGAAACCCGAGCAAATCTCCGATTTGCTGGTGCGCCTAGCGCCCGAGCTGGGTGGCTTCGTGGCGAAGCTGTTCGGCGTGGAAGGCGACCGGGCGGCACAAATCGCGGCGATTCGGGCGGATTTCGACAGCGTGTTCGCTTATAAAAATGAAGTCGTCGGCGGGGTTGCCAAGCTCTTCAAAGGCGTCGATCCAGCCTCCTGGGACATATCGGAGCTATCCGGCCTATTCCAAATCCTATTGGAAGTCGCCGTCGACGAAGACGCCCTAAAAGCCGACCGAGAAGGGACCATCGCCGGTTTAGCCGTCGCGTTGAAGCAGGCCAGCGAAGGCCAAAACATCGGCCTCGCCGCCACATTGCGCGGCCGCCTGATGGCCCACACCACCGCCCCGGCGCGATTCGACAGCCTGTTGAGTGGCGATGACGCCGCCCTCGCGACCGGCCTCTATGACCTGGTTTGCCGCTGGACGCTCGCCGCGCTCAAACTGCCGGAAGTCCAGGCGGAAGTCGCTGGCTGGCTGAGCTTCAAGAATCCCGGTAAAACCGACTTCCAGCATTTGGTGCATCACGACCACCGCGACGTGGGCGGCTACGGTGTGTGGACCGGCCCGGAGGAACACCACCGCCGCCGCGACGGCTTCGGCCTCACCGACAAGCGCTTCGGCCAGCGCCGCACCCTGTATGAGGTGGACCACTGCATCTACTGCCATGACCGCGACACCGATTCTTGTTCCAAAGGGATGCGCAACAAGAAGGACGGCACCTACAAGACCAACCCGCTGGGTGTCACCATCACCGGCTGCTCGCTCGAAGAGAAAATCTCCGAGATGCACTTCGTCAAGCGGCAGGGCGACAACATCGGCTCGCTGGCCCTCGTCACCATCGACAACCCGCTCTGCCCCGGCACCGGCCACCGCATCTGCAACGACTGCATGAAGGGCTGCATCTACCAGAAGACCGAGCCGGTCAACATCCCGCAGATCGAGACCAACGTCCTCACCGACGTGTTGTTCATGCCGTGGGGCTTCGAGATTTACTCGCTGCTGACCCGTTGGAATCCGCTCAACCCCAAGCGTCCTTACGCCCAGCCCTACAACGGCAAGAACGTCCTGGTCGCGGGCATGGGACCGGCGGGCTATACGCTCTCGCACTACCTGTTGAACGAGGGCTTCGGCGTGGTGGGCATCGACGGCCTCAAGATCGAGCCGCTGCCGAAAGAGCTGACCGGCGACGCCACCACCCCGCCGCAGCCTATCCGCGATTTCCGCGACCTGTACGAAGACCTGGATAAGCGCCACATGCTGGGTTTCGGCGGCGTGGCCGAGTACGGCATCACCGTCCGCTGGGACAAGAACTTCCTCAAGGTCATTTATTTGAATTTGCTGCGCCGCCACAACTTCCGCATCTATGGCGGCGTGCGGTTCGGCGGGACGCTGACCATCAACGAAGCCTGGGACTTGGGCTTCGACCACATCGCCATCGCCTCCGGCGCGGGCAAGCCCACGGTCATCGACCTCAAGAACAACCTGACACGGGGCATCCGCAAGGCGTCGGATTTCCTGATGGCCCTGCAATTGACCGGCGCGGCCAAGGAATCGTCCCTCGCCAACCTGCAAGTGCGGCTTCCGGCGGGCGTCATCGGCGGCGGCTTGACCGCCATCGACACCTGCACCGAAACCCTGGCCTATTACCCGGTGCAGGTGGAAAAGGTGCTGCACCGCTTCGAGAAGCTCAGCGCCATCCACGGCGAGGAAGCCGTCCGCGCCCGCTACGATGCGGAAGAGACCATCATCCTCAACGAATTCCTGGCGCATGGCCGCGTCATCCAAGCCGAACGGCAACGGGCCGAAGCCGCCGGGGAAGTGCCGAACTTCCTGCCGTTCCTGGAAAGCTGGGGCGGCGTGACCCTGTTCTATCGCAAGGGCATCGAGGATTCCCCGGCCTACCGCCAGAACGCCGAGGAAATCAAGGAAGCCTTGGACGAAGGCATCCGCCTCGCGCCCGGCATGAGTCCCTTGGAAGCCTTGAACGACGAGTTCGGGCACCTCAAGGCGGTGAAGTTCGAGAAGCTGGAATTGCAGGACGGCAAGTGGCGCAAGGCCGACGAGTTGGAGGTGCCGCTCAAGAGCCTGTTCATCGCCGCCGGAACTTCGCCCAACACCATCTACGAGTCCGAACACCCGGACAGCTTCGAGATGGACAAGAAGTTCTACCAGCGCTACGAGCCGAACTGGAAAACCTTGGGCGACAGCGGCACCGATTTCGAATGGGAGCCGATGCACGACGCCACCGGCCCGAAAATCGGCAAGCCCGCGCCGTTCACCTCCTACCGCCGCCAGGGCCGGTTCATCACCTTCTATGGCGACAACCATCCGGTCTACGCGGGCAACGTGGTGAAGGCCATGGCCAGCGCCAAGGACGGGTATCCCTACATCACCAAGCTGTATGAAAAGGAGCTGGCGGCACTGGATGCCAGCCGTCAGGCCGAGCGCGACCGCGCCCTGAAAGATTTCCAGCACACCCTGGACGACAGGCTGCTGGCCCGGATCGTCGAGATCAACCGGATCACGCCCACGATTATCGAAGTCATCGTCCGCGCCCCGCTGGCCGCCAAGCATTTCAGCCCCGGCCAGTTCTACCGGGTGCAGAACTTCGAGGCGCTGGCCCCGGTGGTGGAAGGCACGACCCTGTTGGCCGAGGGCTTGGCCCTGACCGGCGCGTGGGTGGACAAGGAGCAAGGGCTGGTGTCCCTCATCGCCCTGGAAATGGGTTCCTCGTCCCGCTTGCTGGCTCAATGGAAGCCGGGCGATCCGGTCGTCGTGATGGGCGTGACCGGCGCCCCGACCGAAATCCACGCGGGCAAGACCGTGGCGCTGCTGGGCGGCGGCTTGGGCAACGCGGTGCTGTTCTCCATCGGCAAGGCGCTGCGGGCGGCGGGCAGTCAGGTGATTTACTTCGCGGGCTACCGCAAGCGCGAGGACGTGTTCAAGGTGCGCGACCTGGAAGCGGCCTCGGATGTGCTGGTCTGGTCGGTGGACGCCCTGCCCGGCGCGGAAGCCATCACCCCGCTGCGCCCGCAGGATAAGACCTTCGTCGGCAACATCGTCCAGGCCATGATCGCCTACGCAGAAGGCGAACTTGGCACCACGCCGATTCATCTGGACGATGTGGATCACATGATCGTCATCGGCTCCGACCGGATGATGTCCGCTGTGAAAGCCGCCCGTTACGGCGTGTTGAAGCCCTACATCAAGCCCCACCACGAGGCCATCGGCTCCATCAACTCGCCCATGCAGTGCATGATGAAGGGCGTCTGCGCCCAGTGCTTGTGCAAGCATGTGGACCCGGAGAGCGGCAAGGAGTATTTCGTGTATTCCTGCTATAACCAGGATCAGGAGCTTGACCGGGTGGACTTCCCGCACCTGAATGCGCGGCTGCGGCAGAATTCGGTGCAGGAGAAGTTGTCGGGGATGTGGTTGGAGTATTTGCTGAATAAGCGATAAGCCGCCGCGTTACCGGGGGATGATTAAGCCCGCGATGATTACGCCGAGATGGTGGTCATCGCGGGCTTTTGTTTGCCCGACAAAATGAATATTTCCGGCCACCGCGCCACAAGCAAGCTATGTAGCCCAGATGAAGCACAGCAGATTCCGTAAAACTCCATTCGGGCCGCGTTTGCTTAAACTCTTAGGTTGGCATTATTGCATATCTTATGAAGCACATAAGATCAGTTATAATGCATTCATTTAACGAGCAACGCATCAAAACCATAAAGCCACGAGGAACACAAAATGGACAAGACAACTAAGATCATCGAAGAAATCAAGCTTCTAATTGCAACATTTGGCGAAATCTTGGAGCCAATTTTCTCCTTAGCATCTAGCTCCAATGAAGGACTGTCGAATGAATACATAGAAAGCGTCTTGAATCTTTTTTTTAAGGCTTTTACAGCAAGAATGTTAGCTGGGAATGAAGATATAGAATATGTATGTGCTATATACAATCTTATATTTAATGAAGAAAAAACTCCCGATGAAATGGAGCAAGAAATTAGTGCCGGATATTTTGATGAAGTAATTGAATCCCTCACAAAGGATGGTGTTCTTATCTTTTTTATAGCAGCAAAAAAAACCATATCCGATGAGGCTACTTGCAGCAAATATTGCAATGGATTGTGCGAGCTTCTTAGAAGAATTGCACAATACACATTTGCGCTAGTTGGCGTAGACTCGAAAGATTTTATGAGCAATCAAAACAATCTTAGTTTCCTCTCCTACGCAGTATTTATGGGAGATCAACTTATATTCCTTGCCAACGACGATGACCAAGACGAAGTTGATTCATACGATCATAAGCCTGATAACTCGTTAGGCATAAAATCTTTTGATAATGAACAATTAGATGCGGATGACCTCGTTAATGCTCAGGGGGAATTAAACAATTTAATTGGACTTGCTAACATAAAAGAGGAAGTCCGTTCGCTTGCAAACTACTTACGCATTTCCCAACTTAGAGCGGGTCATGCTCTACCAATAAAAAGCTTATCTTTACACATGGTTTTTTCTGGAAATCCAGGAACAGGCAAAACCACAGTCGCCCGATTATTAGCAAGAATTCTCAAATCTCTAGGTATACTGACAAAAGGGCACCTTATTGAAACGGATAGGGCAGGATTGGTAGCAGCCTATCAGGGACAAACCGCTCAAAAAGTTGCGAATGTGGTGAAATCCGCACTTGGTGGAATTCTTTTCATTGATGAAGCATATTCCTTAACAGAATCGGATCTGACAGGAGACTATGGAAGGGAGGCGGTTGATGCTCTCTTAAAACTAATGGAGGATCACAGAGACGAATTTATCGTTATCGTAGCAGGATACCCTGAAAAGATGGCTAGGTTCATCCAATCAAATCCGGGGCTTCGGTCTAGATTCAACCGTGTTTTAAATTTTGAAGATTACGCCCCAAACGAACTCTACAAAATCTTTCAAGCGCTATGCCATGATGCAGGCTATAAACTTACAAATACCGCAACCAGTAAGATCAGAAAAGTTGTAACTGATGCTTATAAGTCAAAAGACCCATACTTCGGCAACGCCAGAGAGATAAGGAATATATTTGAAAGAACACTAATTAATCACGCTAATAGATTAGCGCAAAATGGAGAATTCGATGCGGAAGAATTGCAGACACTAAAACAGGAAGATATTCAGCTAGCATAGCCCGTATGGAACGCAGCGGAGTCCGGGATGCTAACACTACAGATTACCTGGATTCCGCCAACCTCCATCCGGGCTATATTCGCTCTACCCAAAAGATATTCTCGATTCTAACCTTCCCCGGCAGCCGATAAACATCAAAGTCAGAATCAATACTTATAATCTTCCTGATTCCAGTACGTTCCGCCACAATCACTAACGTTGCATCCGCAAAGTCCATTGGCTGGTCGGAATATTTCCTAGTAAGCTCAATGATTCTATAAATATCTGGAATACCAACCTCTTCGAGTTGAACGCCATTATTTAGAATCCATTGAAAGAAATCGATTTGAGCATCCACGGAAAAATCCAACAAATGCGTAACTTCGGTCACAACCGCCGTCGTGGTAACGAATCGAAACTTCTTTTTCCTGATGAATTCAATTATCCTGTAGTGATAATTATCATCTTTGTCAAACAACGCGGTCAATGACCCGGTATCAACGAGAATCGCGTTTAGCACGGATTTTATCCTTCACTCGCTCTTTGTACCCACCACTAACTCCACCTGACCCGTGTCGCCCAAAAAGGGTTTTTCCTATTTCGTAGGAATCCCTTTCTTCTTGCTCAGACTTGAGAAGTAGCTCCAAAGCCTCCTTGATGATTCCCATCTTCGGCTCGTGTCTCGATAGGGAGAGAATTTGAAGTTTCTCTTCAATATCTATTGGCAGATGAACGGTGGACATAGATACCTCAAATAAATTGCGCCTTTCATGCGTCACAACCAACCACAGATCACAAACCCCCTCCTAACCCGATCTGAGTCTACAAAACAAACACATACGACATCTTCGCATAGACACAACCTTCCCAACGATCACCACACCCTCCCCACCCCAGAAAAGCCCTGCCAAATCTCCCTCCGCTCCGCTAAAATTCCATCCCGTAAACAGGCTCTTTCCCGAGCCGCAATAAGGAAAACCCATCGGGCGGGAACTTCAGCCACAGCGCGCCGCGCCTCATCCTGTCGCCCCGCCCCTCCTGAACTACAGGCGCTTATACGTGGAGGAACACGACCATGAATGACTTCAGTTTCCAAGACATC
>NZ_JBTEKS010000024.1:0-23891 GCF_054333355.1 Methylomagnum sp.
CCGCTTTCCCACTGGAGGCGGGTCAAAGCTGGGCGAGGATGGATTCGGCCTTGGAGCCTTCGAAGGTGCCGGGCGGCTCGACGGCGAGATGGGTCACGACGCCATCGTCGGCGATCAGGGCGAAGCGCAGCGAACGCACCCCCATGCCCTTGGCGGTGATGTCCTGCTCCAGGCCCAGCTTGCGGACGTACTCGGCGCTGCCGTCGGCCATCATGCGGACCTTGCCGGCGGCCTTCAAGTCGCGGCCCCAGGCGGCCATCACGAAGGCGTCGTTGACGGACAGGCACCACACCTCGTCCACGCCCTTCCCTTGCAGTTGGTCGTAGTGGTTGATGTAGCCGGGCGCGTGCTGGGCGGAGCAGAGCGGCGTGAAAGCCCCGGGCACCGCGAAAATCACAATCTTCTTGCCCTTCGCGGCGGCGGGAACGTCCACCGCCTGCGGCTTCATCGGGCAGCCGGTGGCGGAGTCGAATTCGGTGGATTCGCTTAGCGTGCCCTCGGGCAGGCGGTCTCCAACTTGGATGGTCATGGGGAACTCCTTGCGGTGGTGTTATGTGATGGAGGCTAGAGGATGGCGCAAGCCCGGATGGAAGTCAAAGCCCGCATTAGGATTAAAACCATTGATATTTCATGGATTTAGCCAGGTTTTTCAGGGTAACAGCCCGGCCCGGTGAGGCGAACGCCGGGCGAGTTGCGCGGGTCGTATTCGTAGGGTGGGTTAGGCGCACATCAGGGAAGGTTGAATATTCCCGTCGTTGTTACCGTGCGCCGTAACCCACCATGTCGACCGGGACGGTGCGTTACGGCGCACGGCGGCATAACAATGGACAGCCAGCTTTCTGTGACCTGCGCCTAACCCACCCCACTGCTTCCAGCCACAAAAAAGGAATTCGCCCATGCCATGGATGTGGATCGGTTTCGTCCTGCTCGTTCTCCTGCTGATAACCCTGGATTTGGCGGTATTCCACCGCAAGGCCCACGCCGTTGGGGTCAAGGAAGCCCTGCTCATGAGCGGCGTTTGGATCGGCCTTGCCCTCCTCTTCAACGGGTTCCTCTATTTCGCCTACGAACACCGCTGGCTGGGGCTGGCGCCGGGCGGGGACATCGCCGACGGCGGCGAGGCGGCGGCCTTGTTCTTCACCGGCTATGTCCTGGAAAAATCCCTGAGCGTGGACAACCTGTTTGTCATCGCCCTGATTTTTTCCTATTTCCGGGTGCCGCCCGAGCAGCAGCACCGGGTGTTGTACTGGGGCATCCTGGGAGCGCTGGCGATGCGGGCCGGGATGATCCTGGCCGGGGCGCTGTTGATCCGGCGCTTTCACTGGACACTGTACGTGTTCGGCGTCTTCCTGATTTTCACCGCCATTCGGATGCTGCGCGCCGGCCACGAATCCGACCTGCAAAACAACCGCTTGGTGCGGCTGGCGCGGCGTTGGCTGCCCGTCACCGACGAATATCACGGCCAGCACTTCACCGTGCGGGTGGCGGGACAGCGCAAGTTCACGCCGCTGGCCCTCGCCCTGCTGCTGGTGGAAGCCAGCGATTTGGTGTTCGCGGTGGATTCGATCCCGGCCATTTTCGCCATCACCGACGACCCGTTCATCGTCTTCACCAGCAACGTGTTCGCCATCCTGGGGCTGCGCTCGCTGTATTTCGCCCTGGCCGGGATGCTGGCGAAATTCCATTACTTGAAGCTGTCGCTGGCCGTGCTGATGGCCTTGGTGGGCGTGAAGATGCTGCTCAAGGACTCCCTGCATGAGGTTCCCCACCTCACCTATTTCACCCTGGGTGCCATTGCCGTGGTGCTGCTGGCGGGCGTTCTCGCCTCGCTGATTCGTGAGCGGCACCTGACTGTCGGGAAACACGCCAAGATCCGGCGACGGGTGAAGCCATGGCAGGAATGGCCGTTGCTGCTCAATCTCGCCACCGCCGCCGCGTTCCTGGCGTACGGGAAGGCTTGGCTGGCCGATTTGGGCAACCCGATTTGGTTCGCGTTCATGCTGGGCTGGCTGTTCAGCGTTATCGCGCTGTCCGCCTTTGCCGTGGTGCGGCACGCGGAGGGTCTGGCCGTCCGGCTGGGGGAACCGCTGGGGACGGTGGTGCTGACCCTGTCCGTCACAGGCATCGAGGTGATGATGTTGTCGGCCATCATGCTGGCGGGAAACGGCAACGCCACCCTGGCGCGGGACGCGATGTTCGCGGTGGTGATGATTATGCTGAATGGGATGGTGGGCCTGTCGCTGCTGCTGGGCGGGATGCGCTACCGCGAACAAACCTACAACCTGCAAGGGGCCAGCGCTTTTCTGGCGGTGATTGTGCCCTTGGCGGTGCTGGGCTTGGTGCTGCCCAATTTCACGGCCTCGACGCCCGGCCCCACCCTATCGCCGGTTCAATCGGGCTTTCTGATCGTGATGTCGATTGCCCTGTATGGCGTGTTTCTCGCCATTCAGAACCTGAGCCACCGGGAGTATTTCGTGGAGCCGGAGGAATCCAGCCAAGATAACGACGCCCCCGCGCACGGCTTGGAAACCCGGTCCACGCCGTATCACATCGCCTTGTTGCTGGCCTATTTGCTGCCGGTGGTGTTTTTGTCGAAGCAACTGGCGGTGCCCATCGACTACGGCATCCGGGCTTTTCACGCCCCGGCGGCTTTGGGTGGCTTATTGGTGGCAGCGTTGATTTTGTCGCCGGAGTCGCTGAGCGGGGCACGGGCGGCGCTGACCAATCAGTTGCAGCGGGCGGTGAATATTCTGCTGGGTTCGGCGTTGGCGACCATCGGTCTGACCATTCCGTCGATTCTGACCATTGGCTTTTTGACGGGGCAGACCATCGTGCTGGGCTTAAGCAACGTCAACACCATCCTATTGGTGTTGACGTTGGCGGTGAGCAGCCTGACTTTCGCGGGCACCCGGACCAACGTGCTGTTGGGGGCGGTGCATTTGCTGCTGTTTTTGGCTTATTTGATGCTGCTGTTTGAGCGGTGAGGGGGCGCTGTTGCCCGCGCTTTGGCTGGCTGATTCGAGAGGGCCGGAACTTCCAAGACCGGCGCTCCGAAGCGGATGTTTGGATTGGAAACTGGAAACGAGCGAGGCCACGTCATCGGTCAACTAAAATCGCTCCCAAACCACGATGCCCTTTTTCGGCGAAGTAAATATTCCCGGCGGCGTGGGAGGAAATGATTCCATAGCCCAACACCACGGCGTTCTCCTCCATCTCGGCCAAACGGGCGATCATTTTATCGAGTCCAAAAATCCGCTTTCCCGTTCTGGCTGAAATCTCTTGACGGGCTTTTAAAGTCTGCAACAGCCACCGCGCTTTCTCGTGAGCGGGGTCTCCATCCATCACATGAGCCTCGTTATCTCGCAATAACGCCGCCGCTTTCACGACGCACTCATCGTCCAATTTGGCTTCGATATTGGAAAGCAGCCATTCTTGGTCAATTTTCATGGTGGCAACACCTCGATTCCGGTGCGGATACCCCGCAACAAAACTTCCTGCTCGCCCCAAACGTCCGGCGACCATTCCCACGACCAGCCGGCGTCAAGAGGCGGAGCGCCATCGGCCAAGCCGCTACCCGCCCAACACCGCCTGATAGGCCCGCCGCAGCAATTCCATCTCCGCCGCCGCGCAATTCGGTCAGGGCGCAGAAACGGCCGCCCTGTCCGGCGAACTCCTCGCGGGGCGGGTCCATGGCTTTGAAGCGGGCCAGATAAACCGGCAGAAGCTGGCCGGGCGTGTCCACCTGGGCCGCGAATTCGGCGTCTATCTCGATGCTCTCGGGCGGGAACCCCAGGCACCGGCACAACGCTTGGGCCAGAGAGGCGGGATGAACGGCGGCACCGACCGGCGGCGGGGCTTCCTCGTCCAGAACCGTCGCCAAGCTTGGCAAGGGCTGGGGCATACACACCCCGCCGTGCCCGTGGCGCAGGAACAGCGTCCGGGCGCTGGTGGAGTGCTTGTGGTAGAGGATGACCCGGAGGTTTTCTAGGAGGGGTTCGGATTCCGCGCTCATGATGGTTGGCTCTGTTATTAGTGATGGTGGGAACCCAGTCAATGCAGTGTTCCAGTGGGTCCATGCCCGAATTTCCGGGGCAGCAAATCGACGAACCGCCCCTCGATTTCCTTGAACAGTTGAAATTCCGGCTCATCGAAGGTCCGCTTTTTCTTGGACGCGCCCTTCGGCTTGACGAACACCTCGGCCACCCACACGCCATGCAGGGTCTCCAGGGTCATGGCGATGATATCGACCGCGTAGGGACTGGCGCCGATGGAGCCGTAGCGGTCGAGGATTTCCCGCATCTCCGAGACCTTGTCCTTCCGCAGCGTCCAGGCTTCCATCATCATGAAAATGAAGTCCGCCCCATACTCCTCGGCCACCTTCTTGATGGCGCGGGCCGAGTAGTCCTTGGCCTCGCTGCTGGCGCTGTCCAGCAGGATCGGAATCGCGATGCCGGTTTCAAAATTGCCCACGAAGGCCACGGGGGCCAGCTTCTCGCCGTTTTCCAGGAAGCCACGGGCCGTGTGGATCAACGGGGCGATGATGTTCAGATAAGCGTCGGGGATTTTAGCCATTAACAAACCTGCCTTGTCTGTCACGGGGAATGGGGGACGGGGCACCCGCCCTGCCCGGTTATTTTCCCTTAGACCCGCGAGCCTGTCTGTTCTTTTTGCGGCAATGTATTGATAAGCCAGATTGAGCAACTCCGTCGGGAGGGGGATCGTTGTCCCCATCGCGCAAGCCACGGCCATTAAGTTAAGCGGTTTGTGGAGTCCAAAGCTTGCCTTGGAAAATTACTAGCTGGTTCCCAAGCGGGGCTTGGGAACCAGCACATCAGGGCAATCGCGCTATGCGCATGAAACCGGGCGCTTTCCTTCTCCAGCGGGAGAAAACGGAAGCACACCTAACATTTAGCCCAACTCCTGGTTTGAGTTTTGCGTTTAAACTATTAAAAGTTCGATTGGGCCACCGATAATAACCACCTTCGCGGTAATTATCCCAGTCCTTGGGTCCAACCACGCTTAGGTATTAGCCAAGCCAAGCGCCAAGTAAAAATGCTTATTAGAATCAAGGCCGCCAAAGTCCAATTTATGTTTCCTCGGCCATCGCACCCAATGGGCAGGATATGCGAATAAAAATAACTAGCGAAAGCGAGTTGGTGAGGCACCGACGAATTCTGGCTAACCTGGTGCGCGAACGCTGGGATCCCAGCGCCTTCAACTTCAGCGACAACGAACGCTGGAGGATGGTGTTCGACCTGGAGACCCATTTCGCCTTTCTGGGCGAAGCCGTGCGCTGCCGCCTGCCGGGGCTGTTCACCGAGTACGCGGCCTGGACCCATGTCCTGCTGCTCACCAGCGGCGGCGATTCCGAGCAATTCCGGGACTGCCTGAACGCCATGAGCGGCCAACTCAAGCTCAGCGCCACCGGCGACTGGGTGGCCGTCGCCCAGGGCCATCTGGCGGACGCCCTGGACCAGCTGAACCGCGGCCATCCCGCCTCGCAATCCTATCTGACCGAGGACAATCCCCACAAAGCCCTGGCGGAGGGCTTCTTGCACGATTGCCTGAATCTCAAGCGGAGCCACGCCGTCGCGAAAATCCATGGGGCGGTCGCCAAGGGCGTCTCGATCCCGGGCATTTATCTGGACGTCATCACCCCGGTCCTCTACGAACTGGGCCGGCTCTGGCATATCAATAAAATCACCGTGGGCCACGAACACTACTGCACCGCCGTGGCCCAGATGGTCATGTCGCAACTATTCCCAGCGATTTTCGACGGCAGCGCCAAGCAAGGCCGCTTGGTCGCCGCCTGCGTGGCGGGCGAACCGCACGAGATCGGTGTCCGCATGGTGTCCGACCTGTTTGAAATGAACGGCTGGGACACGGTGTTCCTGGGCGCCGATGTGCCCACCGAATCGGTCATCAACACGCTGATCGAACACGACGCCCATATCCTGGCCACCTCGGTGACGCTGGGTTCCCACCTCGGTGCCGTGTCCGACATCATCCAAGCCGTCCGCGCTTCCCCTGGCTGCGCGGGCGTCAAAATTTTGGTGGGGGGCGCGCCGTTCAATGTGGACAGCACGCTCTGGCAGCGGCTCGGGGCGGACGGCTGGGCGCCGGACGGTCAAACCGCGCTCGCCGTCGCCGACCAATGGGGGCGCTGACCTGCGCGGGGAAGCCCACAAATCCGCTGCCGACGAAGCCTTTGGCTTGTGGCGTCGTCATAACCCGCCTGTTGACGGCCTCGAATATCAGCAACGTCTACGCACCGAGTGGCCGGAATGAACGGCTTGTTCGACATCCGCGTCAGCCATGCTAAGCATCCGAATTCCCTACCGGATATAAGAGCTAAGAGCGGCATCAGCGCCCACCCAACAGCCCAACCAGTAAACACGCTTTCCCCCAACCCGCCGCCACCCCCACTTCCTCCGCTTGGTATCATTCCCGCCCTCTTTTTCAGCCACTTTTCCCCCACTCACATGACAGAAACCAACTTCCGCATCGAAGCAGACAGCATGGGCGAGCTGCGCGTGCCCGCCGCCGCCCTCTACGCCGCCCAGACCCAACGCGCCGTGGACAACTTCCCGGTCAGCGGCCTGACCCTGCCGCCCGCCTTCATCCGCGCCCTGGCGCTGGTCAAGAAATGCGCGGCGCGGGTCAACGTCGAGTTGGGCGTGCTGGACGGCGCCCTCGGCACGGCCATCGAAGACGCCGCCCAGGAAATCATCGACGGCCAGCACCTCGCCCAATTCCCCTTGGACGTGTTCCAGACCGGCTCCGGCACCAGCGCCAACATGAACGCCAACGAGGTCATCGCCACCCTCGCCTCCCGCGCCAGCGGCCAGAAGGTGAGCGCCAACGACCACGTCAACATGGGCCAGAGCAGCAACGACACCATCCCCAGCGCCATCCACGTCAGCGCGGCGATTGAGTGCCACGAGAAGCTGCTGCCCGCCCTCGAGCACCTCGGCGCCGCCATCGAAACCAAAGCCGCCACCCTCGACAGCGCCGTCAAGACGGGCCGCACCCATTTGATGGACGCCATGCCCATCACGCTGGCCCAGGAACTCGGCGGCTGGGCTTTGCAAATCCGTAACGCCCACGCCCGCGTGCAAATGAGCCTGACCCGCGTCTACAAGCTGGCTCAGGGCGGCACGGCGGTCGGCACCGGCATCAATGCCCATCCCGAATTCGCCGCCCGCCTCGCCGACGCCCTCATCCGCGAAACCGCCCTGCCCTTCACGCCCAACGATTCATTCTTCGAATCCCTGAGCAGCCAGGACGCGGCGGTGGAATTGTCCGGCCAATTGAAGACCGTGGCGGTCAGCTTGATGAAGATTGCCAACGACCTGCGCTGGATGAATTCCGGCCCGCTGGGGGGATTGGGCGAAATCGAACTGCCCGCGCTGCAACCGGGCAGCTCCATCATGCCCGGCAAGGTCAACCCGGTGATTCCCGAGGCCGTGTGCATGGTGGCCGCGCAGGTCATCGGCAACGACGCCACGATCACCATCGGCGGTCAGTCCGGCTCGTTCCAACTCAATGTCATGCTGCCGGTGATTGCTTACAATCTGCTGCAAAGCATTGAGTTACTCGCCAATGTTTCGCGCCTGTTGGCCGATAAAGCCATCATCGGTTTCGCGGTGCGCGAGGATAACTTGAAGAAAGCCCTGGCCCTGAACCCCATCCTGGTGACGGCGCTGAATCCGGTCATCGGCTATTTGAAGGCGGCGGACATCGCCAAGACCGCGTACAAGCAACAGCGGCCCATCCTCGACGTGGCGGCGGAGATGACGGATATTTCGCGGGAAGAACTGGCGCGCCTGCTCGACCCGGCCAAGCTGACGGCGGGCGGCATTTCGGCCTAATTAACGTAGGGTGGGTTAGGCGCACATTACGTCGGATTTGCGATTGTCGATAATGTTACCGTGCGCCGTAACCCACCATGCCCGTTAGGACGGTGGGTTACGGCGCACGGTAGCCCTCAGAGAAATATCAAGCCCTACATAAAGTGCGCCTAACCCACCCTACAAATTAAGAACTTCGGAGAACAACATCATGGTTCGGGCCAGCCAGCTTCTCGCCCTCCTGCTCACCCTGCTCTGCCTGAACCCGGCCCACGGGGCGAAACTGGTGGATGGCAGCTTCCTCGCCGCCACCGATTGCCCGGCCTATGCCTCGAAAGCCCAGCAAACCAACCCCGGCGGGGTGCGGCTGGTGCCGGGACAGATTTATCCGGTATTCGAAGTGAATCTGCCCGTCAACCCGGACTGGTATCGCCTCCGCATCGACGGTGCCGAACCCAAGGAGCGCTGGGTCAGCGCGACCTGCGGCGAGTATCCGCCCAAATCGCCGCCGTCCGCCTTCGCCGGGAAAGCCACGTCCACCACCGCCGAGGCACCCGCCGCCCCGCCACCACCCATGCCCAGCGGCCCGAGTTGCCCCACGCCCGCGCCCAGCAAACAGGCGTGCCGGACTTGCGGCAAGATCGACGCCTATGTGCTGGCCCTGAGTTGGCAGCCGGGCTTCTGCGAGACCCAGAAGCGCAACTTGGACGAAATCCCTGAGTGCCGCAACAGCGACCCCAACGCCTACGAGGCCCGCAACTTCACCCTGCACGGGCTGTGGCCGAACCAGCGCGGCTGCGGCAAGGGCATGGGCTTCTGCGGCGCGGTGGACCATGAAATGAAGCCCTTCACCGGCTACCCGGCCATCAATCTCAGCGACGCCACCCGGCAAGCGCTTGGCCCGATCATGCCCAGCGTGACGGCGGGTTCCGGGCTGGAACGGCACGAGTGGCACAAGCACGGCGCTTGCACCGGCTACCCGGAAGACGCTTATTTCACCATCGCCGCCGACTTGGCCCGGCAGTTCAACCAGTCCGGTATTGGGGCGTTCATGGCGGGCAAGCTGGGTCAGCAGATTCGGCGGGAGGAACTCTTCCAACAGGTGGATCAGTCGTTCGGCTCGGGCGCCCGCCGCAAGATGAACATCGAGTGCAGCGCCGACGGTCAGCTTTTGACCGGCGTTCACATCAACCTACCATCCGGGGTGAGGCCTGGGATGGATTTGAAGACGCTGATTCAGCAGGCACCGAAAGCCGGGGCGCGGGGCAATTGCGCGGGACGAATTGTGGTGGATGCGATTGGTTTGCAGTGAAGATAGGCCGACTCGGTTTATAAAATCGGGGCGGCCTTTCCACATCCGATTCGTCTCTAGTGCTTTGTCAGCCCTGTAATGTGGGGCCAAACCCCGTCATATTTGAAAACGATAGCCGATAGGATGGGTGGAGGCGCACTTGGCATGAGGCCGAAAACCCTGGCGATTCTGGCCGTGCGCCGTAACCCATCGGGCGATGTCGGCCTGCTGATGGGTTACCGTGCGCCGCGGCCTTTTCAAAATTCGGTGGTTCTTCATGGCGCACCATCCTATAGGCTACACGTCATTCGACGCATGACAGAGCTCTAGCCTTTTTCCCCGCCATCGACAAGCCTGACACTTGAAGCTATATTAATACTTGCTTATATTCACGCCGCGAGCGCACCAGCGCAGCGGCTTTTTTGGGAAGGCGAAGCATGATTTCACAGCGATTCTTGGCCCCGCCGCGCTGGCTTCTGGCGGCGGTCTGTCTGGCTTGGATGGCGACTGTCGGCGCGGCGGAACCCCCGGCCAAGCCAGCGCCAACAGCCCGCCATGCCCTCACCCTGCCGGAAGCCATCGACCTCGCCTTCGCCCAGAATCCCGACCTCGCCGCCGCCGCCGCCCGCATCGGCGAGGCCGAGGCCCGCGTCGCGGAAGTCGCCGCGGGGTTCTACCCAAAAGTCACGGCGCGGGTGGACTACACCTATTCGGACAATCCCGCCACGGCCTTCGCCAACATCGTCGCCCAGCGCCGCTTCAACTTCGGCATGGACATCAACCATCCGGGCTGGGTGGAGAACTTCCGGCCCGAGATCGTCGGCACCTGGAATCTGTACCGGGGCGGCCAAGATTATTACCTCAAGAAAGCCGCCGAATTGGGCGTCGAAGCCGCCGAACTGGAACGCGCCGGGCTGCGCAACCGGCTGGCGGCGGCGGTGACGGCGGCTTATTACGCCGTGCTGTCGGCCCCGCAACAGGCCGAGGTGGCGCACCGCTCGGTGGAGACCGTGGGCAAGGAACTGGACCATACCAAGGCGCGGGTGGCGGAGGGCATGGCGCTCAAGGCCGACGTGCTATCCCTGGAAGTCCGGGCGATGGCCGCCTACGAATCCGAATTGAAGGCCCGCAACTCCATCGAGATATCCCGCTCCGCCCTGAAAACCTTGCTGGGTTCCGCCGCCGGAGAACTCCCCGAACCGGTCAAAGTGGACCCTCCGCTACCCGCCAAACCGGACGGTTTCAACAAGCTGTTCGAGCTAGCCCTGACCCAACGCCCCGAAACCCAGGCGGCGGCCCATCAGGTGCAAATCCGCGAACAGGAGTTGGAAGCCGCCAAGGGCGCCCATCTGCCCCGCGTCAACGCCTACGCGGCTTACGGCCAGAACAGCCGCTCGCCGGATTTCTCCACGGGCCGGGACAACGGCACCATCGGGGTCAGCGCCGAAGTGGATTTGTTCGCGGGCGGGGCCGTCTCGGCCCGCGTGTCGGCGGCGGAACGGCGGCTAGTGGAAGCCCAGGCGGTGGAGCAGCGCACCAAGCTGGAAATCGAGGACGAATTGCGGCGGGCCTACTCGACCCTCGACGAAGCCTTGCAGCGGCTAAAGGTCGCCGAAGCCGGCGCCGCCTCGGCGGACGAGGCGCTGCGCCTGGTCCACGAGCAATACCGGGGCGGCACCGCCACCGTCACCCGCTACCTGGAAGCCGAAACCGACCGCGCCGACGCCGCGCTGCGGGCCATCCTCGCCCGCTACGAATCGCAGGCGGCGGAGGCGCAGTTGCGGAAGGCGGTGGGGCATTGGCGGTGAGACACTCCTATCATTCCCACGCTCTGCGTCACTGCCATTAAGTTAAGCGCGGCACCGTTGAAATCCAAGCCGTTCGTGCTGATGTATAGAAGCATGAACGGCTTGGATTTCAACGGGTTAAAGTTTGAACCGCTCACACTTCGATACCTCAGTGCGAACGGTTCAAACTCTAACTTAACGGCAGTGACGCAGAGCGTGGGAACGAGCAAGCAAGCAGGAATCCACGATGCACGATAAATTCCAAGTCATCGAAAAACTCGGCGACAGCCTGGTGGATATATTCCATTGCCTGGCCCTGTTCTGCATCGGCTCCACGATAGTTTGGTCGGCGGTCCATGACTATTGGCAAATGATGCAGGCCGGTCACGCCCCCCTGGAAGATATATTGTTGCTATTCATCTACCTCGAATTGGGCGCGATGGTCGGCATTTATTTCAAAACCCGCCGCCTGCCGGTGCAATTCCTTATCTATATCGCGATCACAGCCCTTTCGCGGCATCTCGTCATCGACGTGCAAAAGGTATCGGACAGCTTTCATTTGTACCTGCTGCTGAGTATCACTGGTGCCATCGCGATTCTAAGCGCCGCGATTTTTGTTTTGTCATTCACCGCCGTGAAGTACGGTTGCCCAGAAGATGGGCGATCCCATAGCCCGAAAACTTGAAGCATCATAGCCGAGCGGGGTTCCCTTATGGCTAATTTCTCTGATTACATGGTTCAACACATCCTTTATATCAAAGGCGTAGAAAAAAGCATCGAGCGAAAAACCCTATTCGCCCACAAACAACCCACCGAATGTATGTTCGGCAAAATGTTTTACAGCACGCTCAAACCGAATCTCGAAAACTATTCCGAGAAAAAGCGGGCTTTGATCGAACAGGTGGAAGAAATCCATTGCCGATTCCACGAATCCGCCGGTCATATCCACCCGGATAATTCCGATATCGAGCAGCACAAGCGGGATGCCTGGTTTTATTCCTCCAGGCTCATCAACCTGCTCGACAGGCTGGAGAAAACCCCGGATTGATACCGGCCGGCGCGTACAGGAAAAACAAATCGAAAGGCAAATCCATGACCCATCCCCCCCCCGCTTCCTCTCCAACCAAACTGATTTACGCCGCGCTGTCCTTCGTCGGCCTGATACTCCTACTGATGTGGATGCAAGGCGCCTTTGAACACAAAGTCCTGCCCGGCCTGAGCGAAGCCCACGCGGCAGAAACAGCGCCCGTCGGTCCCACCGCCAAAGTGATCCGGCGGGCGGCGGACGAGGTGTTCGCCTGGCCCGGCACGGTGAGCGCTAGAACCGTCGCCCAGGTCTCGGCCAAGCTGCCGGGCCGCATCCTCGACGTCACCGTGCGGGCTGGCGATGCGGTCAAGCGCGGCCAAGTGCTGGCCCGGCTGGACGAATCCGAAATCCAGGCCCGACTCGGCCAAGCCCGTTCCGTTCTCACCGCCGCCGAAGCAGAGGCCCATCGCACCCGCGCCGACGCCGGACGGCTCCAGAATCTCTTCCAGAAGGAAGCCGCCACCCGCCAGGAATTGGACGCCGCCGTCGCCGCCGCCCGCAGCAACGAAGCCCAGGTCGCCGAGGCCCGCGCCGCCATTCGCGAGGCCGAATCCCGGCTAGCGGAAACCGTCTTGAAAGCCCCATTCGACGGCGTGGTGGTCAAACGCGACCAGGAACCCGGCGATATGGCCCTGCCCGGCGCGGCGGTGCTGACCCTGCAACAGTCGCGGCAGTTACGGATCGAAAGCGCCATCCCTGCCAACTGCGCCGGGCTGGTGAAAATCGGCGACGCCCTCAAAGCCAAAATCGCCAATTCCGAGAGCGAATTCACCGCCGTGGTGGACGAAATCCAGCCCGCCGCCGATCCCAAGACCCGCACCGTACTGATCAAGGCCCGCTTGCCGGAAGACTCCGGCGTACAGCCCGGCGCGTTCGGTTGGCTACAGCAAAGCTGCGGCCAGAGCGATGCGCTGCTGGTGCCCGACGCCGCCGTCAGCCGCATCGGCCAATTGGAAAGCGTGCGGCTGGTGGTGGAGGGGCAAGCCAAGCTGCGCCATGTCCGCACCGGCAAGCGCCATGACGGGCTGGTGGAAATCCTCTCAGGACTCAAGGAAGGCGACACCGTGCAACTGGGAGCGCATCCATGAAAAAGGCGGCCACTGTCGAACGCGGCCTGACCGCGCAAATCGTCCATCTGTTCATCACGTCCAAGCTCTCATTATTGCTGCTGATCGCTTCGTTCCTGGCGGGTGCCGCCGCCTTGATGCTGACCCCCCGCGAGGAAGAACCCCAGATCGTCGTGCCGGTCGCCGACGTGATGATTAGCGTGCCGGGCGCGTCCGCCGAGGAAGTGGAAAAGCTGGTCTCGACTTCGCTGGAATCGCTGCTGCGGGAAGTGGACGGCGTTGAATACGTCTATTCCGCCTCCCGCGAGAACGAAGCCCTGGTCACGGTGCGTTTCTACGTGGGCGAGGACTGCGAGGACAGTCTGGTCAAGGTGTGGAACAAGCTCATGTCCAACCAGGACCGCATCCCGCCCGTGGTCGCCAATTGGACGGTGAAGCCGGTGGAAATCGACGACGTGCCCATCGTCACGCTCACCCTGTCGTCGCCGGAACCCGCCTACGACGGCGCGGCCCTGCGAAGGCTGGCCGACGAGATGAAGGACAAGCTGGCGCGGGTGGACGACACCGGCAAAATCACCGTGGTTGGCGGCGAACCCCGGCGAGTATTGGTTCACCCGGACGCGGCCAAACTGGCGGCGCACGATGTGGCCTTGTTAGACCTGCTACGGGCGCTGAAAGCCGCTAATGTGAATGTGGCGGCAGGGACGTTCGAGCAGGCCAACCGCTCGGTGCAGCTGGAAGCGGGTCCATTGTTCGGCAGCGCCGAGGAAGTGGCCGCGACGCCCATCGCCGGGCAGAACGGCAAGCTGGTGTATCTGCGCGATGTGGCGCGGGTCGAGGACGGGTCGGGTGAGGCGGAGAATTACACGCGGATTGGCTTCGGCCCAGCGGTGGCGGAGAGTCGAGAGGTAACCCCCCCTAGCCCCCCCTTATCAGGGGGGGGACTAACTCCCTCCCCTGATAAGGGGAGGGCCGGGGAGGGGTTTTCCGCCAACCCCGGCGAGGAGCGCCAGGCCGTCACCCTAGCCATCGCCAAGCGCAAAGGCGCCAACGCCGTCGCCGTGGCCGAGCAAGTCATCGACACCACCCAGAGCCTCTACGGCTCGCTCATCCCCGAAGACGTAAGCGTCACCATCACCCGCAACCAGGGCGAAACCTCCAATCACAAGGTCAACGAGTTGGTGAAGCACCTCACCATCGCCATCGTGACCATCGTCGTGCTGCTGGCTTTCGCGCTTGGCCCGAAGGAAGCTTTCATCGTCGCCCTGGCCGTGCCCATGACCTTGGGGTTAACCCTGCTATGCGACCTGATCTTCGGCTACACCATCAACCGCGTGACCCTGTTCGCCCTGATCCTGTCGCTGGGCCTGTTGGTGGACGACCCCATCGTGGACGTGGAGAACATCTTCCGCCACTTCAAACTGAAGAGCGGACCCGACGCCCTGGAAGCCACTTTAATGGCTGTGGACGAAGTGCGTCCGCCCACCATCTTCGCCACCTTCACCGTGATCGTGTCGTTCCTGCCGATGTTCTTCATCACCGGCATGATGGGTCCGTACATGGGACCGATGGCTTTCAACGTGCCGGTCGCCATGCTGGTCTCGCTGCTGGTGGCCTTCACCGTCACGCCCTGGGCCAGCTATTACCTGTTGAAGAGTGAATACGGCACATCCGAACATGCTTTCGATTTGAAAAACAGCGGCCTATACCGCTTCTACGACCGCACTTTGGGCGCCATGCTGAACGCGCCGGGCAAGGCCAAGCTGTTCCTATGGGTGGTGTTCATCGCTTTCGTGGGTTCAGCGATGCTGGCGGTGGTCCGCATCGTGCCCTTGAAGCTCTTGCCCTTCGACAACAAGAACGAGCTGCAACTGGTCATCGACCTGCCACGGGGCGCGACGCTGGAAGACACCGACGCCACCGCCCGCGACTTGGGCGCTTATCTGGCCCGCGTCAACGAAGTGACCGACTTCGAGACCTACGTGGGCGAAGCCTCGCCCATGGATTTCAACGGCATGGTGCGGCATTACTACCTGCGGAAGGAGCCGCATCAGGCGGAAATCCGCGTCAACCTGCTGTCCCAGCACGCCCGTAAGCAGCAATCCCACGAGATTGCGCTGCGCATTCGCCCGGACATTGAGCTAATCGCCAAGCGGCACGGGGCGCGGGTGAAAATCGTCGAGACCCCGCCGGGACCGCCGGTGTTGTCCACCTTCGTGGCGGAGGTCTATGGGCCGCTGGATGCGGATTATGCGGAACTGGCGAAAGTCACCGAGCGGGTGCGGGACGATGTGGCCGGGCTATCCGGCATCGTCGATGTGGACGACTACGTGGACGAACCGCAAACCGTCGTCCATTACCGGCTGGACCGGGAACAAGCCGCGCTGCATGGCGTGACCGTCGCCGAAGTGGCGGAAACGTTGCGGGCGGCGCTGCAAGGCGTCGCCATCGGCGCGGTGCATGTGCCCAGCGAGCGGGCGCCGTTGGAAATCACGTTGCGGCTGCCCCGTGCCGAGCGTTCCCGCATCGCCGACTTGCAAACGCTGCGGGTCAAGGGGCTGGATGGCTCGTTGATCCCACTGGGCGAAATCGGCAATGCGGTGGAAGAACCCGCCGACCTGACCATCTACCACAAGAACCTCAAGCGCCTGAACTACGTCACCGCCGAGCTGGCCGGCAACGAGCCGGTGGAAGCGGTGTTGGACTGGGGCGATGTGTTGGAAAAGAAGCCGCTGCCGGAGGGCTACACGGTGGATTTGGCGGGCGAAGGCGAATGGAAGATCACGGTGGATGTGTTCCGGGATTTGGGGCTGGCATTCGGCGGGGCGCTGCTGATGATTTACGTGTTGTTGGTGGCGCAGACCAATTCGCTGGGCTTGCCGCTCATCATCATGGTGGCGATTCCCTTGACGGTCATCGGCATCATGCCCGGCTTCACCCTGCTGAATCTGCTATTCGCGGAGCCTGTAGCGGGCTTCGGTAATCCCATCCTGTTCACCGCCACCGCCATGATTGGCATGATCGCCCTGGCCGGGATCGTGGTGCGGAATTCGATCATCCTGATTGATTTCATCGGCAAGCTGCGGGCGGGCGGGGCGACCTTGGCCGATGCGCTGATTGAAGCCGGGGCCACCCGCATGAGGCCGATTTTCCTGACCGCCGGGGCGGCCATGTTCGGCTCCTTCGTCATCACCCTCGACCCCATCTTTTCGGGGCTGGCGTGGAGCTTCATCTTCGGCATCTTCGCCTCCACCGCCTTCTCCCTCTACGTGGTGCCGGTGGTGTATTTCCTGTTGAACCGGGAATAGGCCTGCGGCTTAGACCGACTCGGTTTTTGAAACCGAGCCGGTCCAATGCCTAATCCCCGACCATGGCTTCCGGTGTCGCCGCCGTGAAGATGCGCTCGCCCCAGCGCAGCAGGGTTTCGGCATCCGCCGCGAGTACCCGCCGCCGAACGTCCTCATCCAAGGCACCAAAGCGGAATTCCATCTGCCGCAGGAGTAGCGCAGCTTCGCCTTCTTGTCGACCTTCTTGTCGACCTTCCAGCCGACCCTCTTCTAATCCTTGCTGTTTCCAATCCCGCGTCCACTCGACCACTCGTTCTGCCAACATGCTCTGCACCTCCTGCAAGTCGTGAAAGTTTGTGATTTCAACGCCGGGCAGCCTTCCCGGCAAGAATACCCGCTTCAACCAAACCGTGAAGGCCCGTCGCAACGAGTCTTGCTCGGGTGCCTTGAGCCAGTCTATCAGGGCCGTTAGCACCCGTTCCACGTCCTCGGGGGCGCGGCTGCTTTCCAGCCGGAACAGGGCGGCCGCCACATTTCGCAAGGGTTCCAGTTCGCTGGTGGAGTAGCGCCCCTCGTCCAGCAGCAGATAGCGCAGCCGGGGGCGGTACTGGGCCAGTTGGCCGGGTGCTTCGGCGATGAGTTCGGAGATGTCCAGCGGGGCGGTCCAGCGCGGCTTGCCGTTGTACAGGACCACGGGCAGCACTGGCGGCAGGCGGCCATCGGGGGCGAATTGCTCGGCGCGGATCAAGTCCTGGTAAAGCAGCCCCAGATAGGCCAGGAGGCGAACGGCCATGAAGCGGTTGATGGTGGACTGGAACTCCAGCAGCAGGTACACGTAGAGCCAGCCCTGCCCCCAGCGCACCCGCCAGACGATGTCGTCCTCCCGCTCGCGGAGGTCGTCGGCGACGTAGCCGTCATTGACTTTTTCGAGGGTGGAGAAGTCCAGTTCGCTCACCCAGTTTTCGCGGACGAAGCCGCGCAGCAGGTCTTCCACCATTTCGCGGTGGGAGTGGGAGAAGAGGAGTTTGTAGCTGTGGTCGTGGTCCATGAGACTCCTAATCGGCCGTGGGAATCAACCTCGGGCTGGCGTCTCAACCTTGCCCATTGGCAATCCGCCAACACGCCTCCGCGTTTTTGTCGACCAGATCCACCACCGTTGGCTCCAAATGGCCGGACTCGGCCAGCTCCTTGAGATAACTCAAGGCCGTGGCCGGGTCCAGGGGTGGCCGATAAGGTCGGCGTTGCGCCAAGGCTTGATAAATATCCGCCACGGCGATGATGCGGGCGGGATAGGGAATCTCGCCGTCGTGGCTGTGGAAGGGATAGCCCCCGCCGTTGAGCTTCTCGTGGTGATAGGCGGCCCACAGGGCGATCTCCTCCAAACCGGCGATGCGGTGCAGAATCTGATAGGTCTCGAAGCTATGCCGCATGATGGCGGCCCGCTCCGAGGAATCCAGCCGCCCCGGCTTGTTCAGGATTTCATCGGGCACCCGCAATTTGCCAATGTCGTGCAGCAGCCCGGCGATTTCGACCTTGTCGCGGGTCTCCTCGTCCAAGCCCGATTGCTCGGCCAAATAGCGGGAAATCCGCGAGACATTCAGGGAATGCTCGACGGTGAAGGGACTCTTGGCGTCAACGATTTTTGAAAACACCACGGCCAGCTTGTACAGGCTGGCGGTGTCCATTTCCACCATGGCGAGATCGGTGCCCATGGCGTGCAGGTGCGGCCACATGGCGCTGGGTTCGAGGCTTAGCCAGAACGACTCGCTCTCGGACGCCTCCAAAAAGGCCAGGACCAGTTCGGGCTGAAACGCCGACCCGGCTTGGCCCTCGATCTCAAACCGGGTTCCGCCAGTCAGATAAAGGAATTCGGGATGCTCGTAATAGGGAACGGTCAAGGCATCCGCCCGGTCGGCGAGGAAAATCAAGTTGGCGTCGCGGCGCAGGTTCTCGTCCAAATCGGCGGGCAACTGATCCCAAGGCGTGTGGTGGTGGCGGACGATGGGGGCGAGATCGGCCAGGGGCGGGAAGCTTTCGAGCAAAGCCTGCCCCAGCAAGCAATGCTCGTGGGTGCCCGCCCAAGCCATGTCGGTCAACAGCTTTTGATGCACCACGGTGGACGACACGCCGCAGTCGTGCAGCAGCCCGGCCCGCAACAGACGCGCCTGAGCGGCTCGGTCCAGGCCCAGATACTCCGCGCACTTCGCCGCCATCACGCCCACCCGCTTGCCATGCATGAAGCTGTCAACGCCCACCAAATCCAGCGCGTCAGAGAGCGCCAAAACCATATCAAATAATCGAACATGCATAGCCTTAGATTTCCTCAAAAACGACAAGCGTCCCAATCAACCGATTACTCATCGGAATACGGTCGAGTACCGGCACATATTATTTTATCTCGCTCACAATTATTACGCCCAATGGTATCCCTTTGTAACGCAGAGAAGTAGGGAAACAATCCGTCCAGCCACGGGTCGAACAAGATGAGTATAGAGCGCCATGAATGGCGATTCCAGGAGCCTGTACTCATAGTTCAAAAGGAGTTTGAATATGTCCATTCCCTTTTATTCAGCCATAGCCCGGCACGCTTTATGGTCGATTCCCATTATTTCGGCGGTTATAGCCGGTTGTTCCAGCAATCCCCCCATCGCCGCCATTTCCAGCGCCGACATGGCCGTCAATCAGGCCATGAGCGCCAAGGCTTCGGAATACGCCCCCGCCGACTTGCAACGCGCCCTGGACAAATCCGCCCGCGCCAAGCAGGCCATGGGCGATGAGAATTACCGGCGGGCGCGGCGCTTGGCGGAAGAGGCCCAAGTGGACGCCCAGGCCGCCGAGGCCCGAGCCAAAAGCGAAGAAGCCAAGCGCACGACGGATGAGGCGCAACGGACCATGGACAGCTTGCGTCGGCAAACCCAGGAGCGAGGTTCGACGGAATCGGAGACACCCAGCGGAGGAACCGGCCATGGCTATCCATAATCCTTATGTCACGGCATCGCGGGCACTGATTCTGGGACTGCTGGTGGCGTTATGCGCGGCCTGCGCCACGCCCAATAACCCGGCCTTGGCGCGGGCGCGGGCCGAGTACACCCAAGCCCGGCAAAATGCCGATGTCGCCAAATTCGCGCCAGTGGCCCTGGCCGAGGCCGGTCAAAGCCTGCGACTCGCCGAGGCGGCGTCCGGCCAAGACGAAATCACCCATCTCGCCTACCTCGCCGAGCGCAAGGCGGAAATCGCCCAAGCCGAGGCCCAGACCCAGGTCGCGGCCAACCAGGCCAAGGCGCTGCTGGGCAAGCGGGACGAGCTGCTGTTGGAAGCACGCAATCGGGAGGTGCGGGAATTACGGGAGCGCTTGCAGGCGCAGAACACGGCGCGGGGACCGATGATCACCCTGGGGGATGTGCTGTTCGAAACGGGCCGGGCGGGACTCAAGCCGGGGGCGCAGCAGCGGCTTTATGAACTCGCCCGGTTCTTGCTGGACCATCCCGAACGACGGGTGATCGTCGAGGGCCACACGGACAGCCAAGGGTCGGAGTCCTACAATTTCGACCTATCCCAACGCCGGGCCGAGTCCGTGCGGGCCTTCCTGATTGGGGCGGGCGTCAATCCCGAGCGCATCGGGGCAGAGGGTCTCGGCGAGTCTTACCCCGTGGCCTCCAACAACACGTCCGCCGGACGCTTGCAGAATCGCCGGGTGGAGATTTATCTGCCCATGCCGGGACAGGAAGGCGCTGGCCGGGAGGGCTAAAGCACCGACAAAAGCCGACTCGGTTTTCAAAACCGAGTCGGCTTATCAAGGATTCCGTTATATCCCTGTCATTTCATAGGATGTGTGTATCCGCGCACACCCATCACAAAAGTCAGGGCAAAGGCAGCCGAATGGTGAACTGGCTGCCCTTGCCCGGCCCGGCGCTGTAGGCGCTGACCTCGCCCCCCTGCATCCGCATCAACCGCCGCGCCAAGGCCAACCCAATGCCCAGCCCGCTGTGGCCGGGGTGCTGGGGCCGCTCCAGCTGCACAAAGGAGTCGAAGATCGCCTCCAGCTTGTTCGGGTCGATGCCGACGCCCTCGTCCCGGACGCTGATGACCGCTTGCCGACCGCTGTCGTCGCAACCCACCGTCAAATGGATGTTGCCGCCCGCCGGGGTGAACTTGGCCGCGTTGACGAGCAGATTGCCGATCACCTGGGCCAGCCGGGCCGGGTCGGCCTGGACATGCAAAGGCTCCTCGGGCAAATCGAGGAATAGCTCCTGCCGTTGCTTGTCCATCATCGGACGGCAGACTTCCACCGCCTGCGACACCACCGCGTCCAGGTTCAGGATTTCCGGCTTAAGCTCGATCATGCCCCGCGCAATCCGGGAAATGTCCGACAAGTCGCCAATCAACCGGCTCAGGTGCTTGACCTGCCGCTCGATGCTGGCGGTGGCGGATTCCATCAAGTCGGGCCGCTCCAAGCCACGGCGGCGCAGCAATTGGGCGGAAGTCAGGATGGGCGCGAGCGGATTGCGCAGTTCGTGGGCCAGCACCGCGAGGAATTCATCCTTGCGGCGGTCGGCCTCTTGCAGCGCCTCGCCGACCCGCTTGCGCTCGGTCACGTCCGCCAGGATGCCCACCAGCCGATACTCGCCAGCGGCGTCCGTTAGACGCTGGGCGCGGGCCTCCACCCAACGGGGCTGCCCGTCGCCGCCCATGGCGCGGAATTCCGCGTGATGGGATTCGACCGGGGCGGCTTCCGAAGCCGGGTATAAGGTCTCGATCCACCGCGCCATTTCGCCTTCGAGATTCATGCTGGAGCGCAGGTCCTTCGGGTCCAGCCAAGTGATGTTCCCACTGGCCTCGCCCTTCTCCCAGACCGCCATCTGGCCCGCTTCCAAAGCCAGCAGCAAGCGGGCCTCGGTGGCCCGGAGCGCCTGTTCGGCGGATTTGATTTGATGCACATCCATCGCCACCACCAGCCAACTAGACAGCATTCCCAACCGGCCCCGCAATGGCAGGGCACCCATGATGTGCCAGCGATATTCGCCGGTCCGCTTGGAACACAGCCGCAATTCCGTTTCCAGATGAGCGCCGTCCCGCAAGGCGTTGAGGTATTGCTCCCCGACCCGGTCCCGGTCGTCCGGGTGGACCATCGACAGCCAGCCCCGTCCCTTGGCGGTCTCCAGGCTCAGCCCCGTGAATTCGTGCCAATGGCGGTTGGCGTACACCAAGGAACCGGCGGGGTCGGTCATCCAGATGCAATGGGGCGACCATTCCGTCAATTGCCGGTATTTCTCCTCGCTCTCCCGGAGCGCCGCCTCGAAGCGTTTCTGCTCGGTGATGTCGCGGATGGCGATGGTCACGCCGGTTTCCCCCGCCCGCTCGGATTCCAAGGGCACAAAACTGGCCAGCCAAACCCGTTCCCCGTCGGGGTCGGTGGCTAATCCGCCCCGGATTTCCCGCTCCGCGATGGATTCGCCCGTCAGGCACACCTTGCCAGCGAACACCGCCAGCGCCTCGCCGAGCCGGGGCACGGACTCCCGGATGGACCGCCCGACATGCGCCTCGGGGGCTAGCCCACTGATTTCCGACCACTGCCGGTTGACGCGGGTGAAGCGCAACTCGCGGTCCACCAAGGCCAGACCCACCGGCGCCGTGGCGTAGATGCCCTCGATTTCGGCCAATTGCGCCTTCACGGTGCGCTGGCTGCGGACCAGCGCCTCTTCCAGCTTGCGGCGGCGGGCGATTTCATGTTCCAAGCTTTGCTGCTTCTCCAGGACATCGCGGTTTCTTTGGTCGGCCTGACGCAGCCAATGGCCGACCAGAGACATCAGCAAGCTTGCCGCCACATAGGCCACCAGCGGCGAACGCGGGCCGAGTTGGGCGAGCGCCGCCAAGCCGAACGAGAAGTCCCGGAATAGGAGACCGTCCACCACCAATCCCAACACCATGGCGAACAGCCCGGCGGGAAAGCCGCCCAGGCAAGCGCCCAGCAGCACGGGCACCAGCAAGGCGGGCACGTCCGGCGTCGGATGTCCGGCTTCCCGCAGCCAGAACAGCGCGACGGCGACCAGGGCGGTGGCGAGCAGCACAGCGGCGTAGGGGCGCAACGCCTGGGGAGCTTGGTGGATGTGGTTCAAATGGGTGGTGCTGGTGAATCCAATCATTAAGTCCTCCGTCCTTTTTCCTGTTCGTAAGCGGCGCGAATTTGAATCGTCCGCAGGGTTCCTTGTGAAATATCTGAGAGGCTGACGCCTTGGAGTGTGAGTTGAGCCTGCGCTCCAGAGGGTTCACGGCACGGCTGGTTCTGGAGTCCAATTCTCACGCGCCATCTATGCTTGGCGTGGGTGGAACGGGCTTCGGCTCCGCCCGGCCTACGGCGATGGCCGTTCCCTGAGCGGCGCCGAAGGAAACGAATCACACCGGGCGTTTCCCGCCGCGTGAAAAATGGAACTTGGGAGCTTTATGGACGGGCCGGATTCAGACCAGAAGAACCCTGCTCGCGCCCCAAGAAGAGCGCGGTTAGAGTACGACTTAACGTAACGAAGGGGTGTACGTAATTTTGCTTAGCGGATGCCGATGCGTATGGCGAGCGCCACCAGATCGGCCAGGGATTGGACGCCGAGCTTTTCCATGATGCGTGCCCGGTGAATTTCGGCGGTGCGGTGGCTGATGCCCAGCGCCCGCCCGACCTGCTTGGCGGAATAGCCGCGAGCCAAGAGAACGATGATTTCCTTCTCGCGGGGGGTGAGGTGGGAATACAGCGCCTCCACTTCCTGCTGGCGGGCCTTCTCGACGCTGCGCTGGGCACCGATTTCCAGCGCCTTGCGGACCGCATCCACCAGCACATCGTTATCGACGGGCTTTTCTAGGAAGTCCACCGCGCCCGCCTTCAAGCCCGTCGTGGCCTTGGGCACGTCGCCGAAGCCGGTCAGGAAGATGATGGGGAGGTCGATGCCGCGCTCCGCGAGCATGGCCTGAAGGTCGAGACCGGATATTTGAGGAAGATTGATGTCAAGGATGACGCAGCCCTGCTGGCTGGGTTTGAGCGCATCTAGGAACTCGGTGGCGCCAGGAAACGCCGTCACAGCGAAGCCCTCGGACTCCAAGAGGGTCGATAAGGATTCGCACACGGCGCTATCGTCATCAACAATAAAAACCCTTAATCCATTAACAGCCATATACTTAATTTCCGTTTTATTATCATGCTATTGGTGTTTGCGGGCCAATACACCGGAAAGCGCTTCCGGACTCCAGAAAACCTAGGCTTTTATTCTCCATCAAGGCCATCGGTTTGTATATATTGATTCCTGTTGATTTTTCGAGAAATCCCAGAAAATCTGGCATTCGCCAGCTTTCCAGAGACTTGGCCGATGGATTTTCGTCGGCTTATTAAACCCATTAAAAACCTGTTTCCAATACCTCTTTAAGCTTAGCCAATACCATCCATGGGACGGAGTGGTGGCGGCTTCGCGACTGATCGGAGGTGGGTGGCAGGAAAAGAATACCATGGAAGCCCCATGCGCAAGGCGGCGTGGGGGGGGGG
>NZ_JBTEKS010000025.1:0-23264 GCF_054333355.1 Methylomagnum sp.
CCTCGGACTTTCCCATGCCATTCCACGAGGCTGTCAGGGCCGAATATGGCGTTTTCTGGAGGACGATTCGCTAGCGAGGCGCCCTTCTTCAATCTTTGTGCGGCTGCTACATAATTCCGAACTTCCCGATACCGAACAAAATGAACTAGCTCGTCGGATTCTGGCCGACCTAGAGTCGGAGCGACGCTGGGATGTGTTATTTGAACAGTCACAGGAGTTGTTGGCTCAGCTTGCCGAGGAGGCATTAGCCGAACATCGGGCCGGAAGGACTAAGATTCTTAACTCCAATAACAAGCGGAATTTGGACTTAAATTAAGGGGCTTCCTTTGAATTATAACTTACCTGAAAATTGGCCTTTACCAACCGAATACCTGATGGAATTAGGACGGATATCAGTTTTATTTGGTGCCCTTGAGTCTGACGTAAATCTAGCCATAAGCAAGCTTTCTGGTTACGAGCAAATCTTAGATTGGAGATCGGCAGTAGTTACGGCTCATACGAACTTCAAGCAGCGAATTGATATTCTTGAAACCCTTTGCCATGAACTTCATGATGAATTCCCACAACTCGGTAACTATAGGGAGGTCGTTAAAAAAATTAAGCGCGTGCAAGGAGAGAGAAATAAATACATGCACACTTCACTTATATATGATAAATCCAATAATGAAATATATGCCTCCTCTTTAAGTGCGCGAGGCCAAATGAAGCCTCGCGTAGAAAAAGTTTCTGTTGAAGAAATGCGCGAACTAAGCGCGAATATCCATATTGCTTTGCTTGATCTGCACGAGTTAATTACTCAGGCTAAATACCCCCCGATATGGAAATATCAAATCAAACTTCTGCCTAGTTTAGGTGCGCTGTACGTGCCACTCAATGTCCCAGATTCGCATGACGTACCCCAAGAAAGGAAAAATCATGACCTCCACCCCCAACGTCCACGAACACGAAATCCGCAAATTCGGCGCCCTGGCCGAGCGCTGGTGGGATCCCACCGGCGAATTCAAAACCCTGCACGCGGTCAACCCGCTGCGGCTGCAATTCATCCGCTCGTTCGCCGACCTCGAAGGCAAGCGCATCGTGGATGTGGGCTGCGGCGGCGGCATCCTTAGCGAAGGACTGGCGCGGGCCGGGGCCAGCGTGATGGGCATCGACCTGGGCGCGGAACTGCTGGAAGTGGCCGACCTGCACGGCCTGGAATCCGGCGTCACGGTGAAATACCACCGCGTCCCCGTCGAAACCCTCGCCGAGGAGCAACCCGCCAGCTTCGACCACGTCACCTGCATGGAGATGCTCGAACACGTCCCCGACCCCGCATCCATCGTGCGGGCCTGCGCCAAACTGGTGAAGCCGGGCGGGCGGGTGTTCTTCTCCACCCTCAACCGCAACCTTAAGGCGTACCTGCTCTCCATCGTCGCGGCGGAATACCTGCTTAAGATGATCCCCAAGGGCACCCACGACTTCTCCACCTTCATCCGCCCGTCCGAATTGAGCCATTGGGCGCGGGACGCCGGGCTGGATTTGCTCGGCATGGAAGGCATCGTCTACAACCCGCTGACCCAGCAATTCAACCTGAGCCGCCGCGACATCGACGTGAACTACCTCGCGGCCTACACGAGGCCGGAAGAATGACCGGGACGGTACCCCAACCGCCCGTGACCGCCGTGCTGTTCGACCTGGACGGCACCTTGTTGGACACCGCGCCGGACCTGATCTTCGCCCTCAACGGCGCACTGGCGGAAGCGGGCCTGCCGACCTGCCCGGCGGACGAGGTGAAGCCGTACATTTCCGGCGGTGGCCGGGCCATGCTGACTTACGCGCTGGCCCGCCCCACCGCGAGCGCCAAAGACCAATTCTGCTGCGTGCCCCGCACCGCTGGCCCGGGCGAGGAAGATTTCGAGCGTCTATTGCGACGGATGCTGAATATCTATCAGGTTCACCTCGCCGACCGGACTCGCCTCTTCGACGGCATGGAAACCGTGCTGGATAGCCTCGACGAACGCGGCCTGCCGTGGGGCATTGTCACCAACAAAACCAGCCGCTTCACCGACCCGCTGGCGGAAGCGCTGAATCTCGCCGCCCGCACCGCCTGCATCATCAGCGGCGACACCACGCCGGAAAAGAAACCCCACCCCCTGCCCCTGCTGGAAGCCAGCCGCCGCCTGGGCCACGACCCCGCCCGCTGCGTCTTCATCGGCGACGCGGCCAAGGACATGGAAGCCGGGCGCCGGGCGGGCATGACGACCTTGACCGCGTTGTACGGCTACATCCCGGCGGATTACGATGCGGAAATCTGGGGCGCGGATGGCTGGCTCAACGACCCCGAGGACTTGCTCATTTGGCTGGACGGAGGAACCACACCATGAATGGATTACCCCTGAATAACCGCACCGTGCTGATTACCGGGGCGACTGGCGCCTTGGGATCGGTGGCCGCCAAGGCGTGCGCCCGCGCCGGGGCCACCGTGGTGCTGCTGGGCCGGACCATCCCTAAATTGGAAAAGCTGTACGACGAGATCGTCGCCGACGGTGGCCCGCAGCCCGCCATCTACCCGCTGGACTTGGCGGGCGCGGCGGAGAAGGATTACCTGGACTTGGCGACCATCCTGGAACAGGAACTCGGTGCCCTGCACGGACTCGTGCATTGCGCCGCCGAAATCAGCCATCTGGGACCGCTGGCCGACATAGACGGCGAACGCTGGGTGCGCTTGTTGCATGTCAACCTCACCGCGCCCTTCCTGCTGACCCGCGAATTGCTGCCGCTGTTGGTCAAGTCGGGCGGTGGCTCGGTCGTGTTCACGGGCGATTCCGCCGTCGGATCGGGCAAGGCTTACTGGGGCGCTTACGGCGTGGCGAAGATCGGCCTGGATGGCTACGCCCGCATCTTGGCGGACGAGACCGAGAGCTTCGGACTCAAGGTCCACGTCTTCACCCCCGGCCCCATGCGCAGCCCGATCCGGCACAAGGCCTATCCCGGCGAAAACCGCGCCGCGCTGGCCGACCCGGCGGTCCACGGGGAGCGCATCGTGGCATTGCTCAGTCCAACAAATTCATCGAAAACAAATTTCGGTTTGAAACCTCCCCCTTTAGGGGGATAGAGTTTATTTTAGAGAGGGATAACCTTTTCCAAATTCGCCCCATCAGGGACGTGGATTGAAACCCGCTTGAGATTTGTATGTACGGTTACGGTAGAGAAAGCATCGTCCTGAAACGGGACGTCAACGTGGTTCAAATCCCCGAGGGCACGCCCAGCGTGCTGAACGCCGGGCATTTGGTGACGCTTTATCAATCCTTGGGCGGCAATTACACCGTCACCACGGAACTGGGCTACATGGTCCGCATCGCTGGCAACGACGCCGACGCGCTGGGCAAGGAGCCGCCGATTCTCAGCCATCTGGAATGCGGCATTGACCCGGAGACGGTGGAGAAAAATGTCTGGGAAGTGCTGAAAACCATCTACGACCCGGAAATCCCGGTCAATATTGTCGATTTGGGGCTGGTCTATCACTGCAAGGTCACGCCCACGGAGAACGGCGACAACGACGTGCATATCATCATGACCCTCACCGCGCCCGGCTGCGGCATGGGTCCGGTGCTGCAATACGACGCCGAGGCGGCGGTGAAGAATCTGCCCGGCGTGGGCAAGGTCAACGTCGAGGTGGTGTTCGATCCGCCCTGGGGGCGCGACATGATGTCGGAGGTGGCTAAGGTGCAGTTGGGGATGATTTGAATTCGGGCGGGGGCGGTTTCACGCCGCTTCCGCCTTGCCGACCCCCGGCCAAGCAATCACCAGCGCCAACAAGCTGAACCCCGCCGCCGCCGTATACAGCCAATGCGGACCCCATGCCTCCCAGGCGTAACCGCTCAACAAACTCCCCAACGCCCCGCCCAGACCGAAGCTCAGGCTGCTATATAGAGCCTGCCCCTTGGCGTGATGCGCCCCCCGGAAATAGTGATGAATCAAGTGGATCGACACCGCGTGGACGGCCCCGAAACTGGCGGCGTGCAGCACTTGCGCCAGCAATAGCAGCTCCAGGTGATCGACGCCCCAGGCGATCAGCAGCCAGCGGACCACGCTGAGGGCTAGGCTTCCCAGCAGGATGCCCCGCGTCCCGACCCGATGCAGCAGCCGATGGAACACCATGAACAAGGCGATCTCCGCCAACACCCCCAAGGCCCACAACTGGCCGGTGTCGCCCCGGTTGAAGCCGTGGTCTTCCAGGTAGACCGAGAAGAACACGTAATACGGCCCGTGGGCCATTTGCAGCAGCACGCTCGCCACGAAGAACGCCATCACCCCACGCCGCTTAAGAATGCCGGCCATGGAGCCGTGGCCCTCGCCGTGGTTCTCCCGCCCGGAGGCCGGCACCAACAGGCTGTTCAGCCACAATCCGCCGAACAGCAGCGCGACCGCCTCCGGCAAATAAGCCACCGGCAGCAGGCCATCGAAGGCCCGGCCCAAACCGGCCACGGTGGCGATGAAGCCAATCGAACCCCACATCCGCACCCGGCTGTAGCGGTGGGGGGCGCGGTGCAGGTGGCCTAGGGTGACGGTCTCGACCAAGGGCATGATGGCGTTCATGAAGAAGCTGAACACCAGCATGACCAGCGCCATTTCCATGAAGCCCACCGACCAGAACATCCCGGCGAAGCTCGCCACGGTCAGGAACGCCGCCCAGCGGATCAGCCGCAACGAGCGGCCCGTGCGGTCGGCCAGCCAGCCCCACAGGTTCGGGGATACCACCTTGGTGGCGGCGGGCAGCGCCATGATTTGGCCGATTTGGATGGGATCGAAGCCCATCCCCTCCAAGTAAATCGGCCAGTACGGCAGGATGGCGCCCAGGGCGCAGAAGTAGAAGAAATAGACGCCGGACAGTCGGATGTACGGCAACTTGGCGGGTGGGTATGGCAAACAACTTCCCCTGTGATCCCGTGGGAGTGGCCTTCAGGCCACGACTACAAACAGTCGTGGTCTGAAGGCCACTCCCACAAATGGCTTACGGCGCTTGTGACGGGATGGGCCGCAAGTCTACCCGGACATCGCCGCATTGGGCGCGATGGCGCAAGGCGTGGTCCAACAGCACGATGGCCATCATGGCCTCGGCGATGGGCGTGGCGCGGATGCCGACACTGGGATCGTGGCGCCCGGTGGTGATGACCTCGACCGGCTCGCCCCGCAGATTCACCGAGCGGCCCGGCAGGCGCAGGCTGGACGTGGGTTTCAAGGCGATGCTGGCGAGGATGTCCTGGCCGGAGGAAATACCGCCGAGAATCCCGCCCGCGTGGTTGCTCAAGAAACCTTCGGGGGTGATTTCGTCGCGGAACTCGGTGCCCTTGGCCTCGACGCAGCCGAAGCCACCGCCGATTTCCACGCCCTTCACGGCGTTGATGCTCATCAGTGCGTAGGCCAGTTCGGCGTCGAGCCGGTCGAAGATCGGCTCGCCCCAGCCGGGCGGCACGCCGGTCGCGACCACGTTGACGCGGGCGCCGATGGAATCGCCCTCCTTCCGCAGGGCGTCCATGTAGGCTTCCAATTCCGGCACCTGGTCCGGGTTCGGGCAGAAGAACGGGTTGTCGTCGATGCCGTCCCAGCTCACGAAGTCGATCTTGATGGGGCCGAGTTGCGCCAGATAGCCGCGCACGTCCACGCCGAATTTTTCCCGCAGATATTTCTTGGCGATGGACCCCGCCGCGACCCGCATGGCGGTTTCCCGCGCCGACGAGCGCCCGCCGCCCCGATAGTCGCGGAAGCCGTACTTCATGTGGTAGGGGTAGTCGGCGTGGGCGGGCCGGAATTGCTCGGAAATGTTGCCGTAGTCCTTGGAGCGCTGGTCCACGTTCTCGATGAGCAAGCCAATGGGCGTGCCGGTGGTTTTGCCTTCGAACACGCCGGACAAAATCCGCACCTCGTCCGGCTCGCGGCGCTGGGTGGTGTGGCGGGATTTGCCGGGGCGGCGGCGGTCCAGATCGGGTTGAAGATCGGCCTCCGATAGTTCGAGGCCCGGCGGGCAGCCGTCCACGATGCAGCCGATGGCGGGTCCGTGGCTTTCGCCGAAGGAGGTGATAGTGAAGAGTTTGCCGAGGGTGTTGCCTGACATGGAGAAAAGAAAAGTTAGAAAATTTCAAAATAGAAAAACCGATTATGCGCTGCCTAACAAGCCGACTTAGCTGGACTCACGCGGCGCGGGCGGCTGGTCGATAGAGGGGGCGCAAATGCTCCGGCAGATACTCCGCCGGATAATGACCGGCCCGGAGCTTACCCAAATGCCACCACCAATATTCGAGCGGCTGGGTCGGATCGTCAGCGAGCAGATAAGGTGCCACATAATCCAAGTCCATTAGGAACTCCAAGGCACCCGCGTCAATCTCGGCCAACTCGGCGCGTTCGCCCGCCGATAAATCCAGCGCCGCCAGTTTTTCGCGTTCCTGCCGCAAGGACAGCCCTTCACCGACTTCCAAGGCGGTATCAACCTGCCAACGGTAATTCTTCAGGCGAACAGAGTAGCGATAGTCCATAGCGGTGTCTCCAGGTTTTCCAAATCTTGCTCAGTGGGCCGGTAAACGGTGATCCTGAATCCCCGCGAATCAATGATGGCCCAGCGCCCGGCCAACTGTGAATGAATGATATAGCGCTCACCAATCGGATGCACGGTAGCGTCTTTATCCCGTAGAACCGCCTCGAATCGCTCATCCAACTCCTCCGGGGAACGAAGCGGATCATCCCATTGATACTTGTACTTAAAGTAGTGCCAGAGTCGGCTATCAATCCGCTACTGCTTGGATATCAGCTCATTCAAAAACGCGCCAACTTCCGGGATATGCCGATAATCCCGGAGCGCATCCAAGGTGTGCTGCGCCATTCTGCCTTGCGGCTTAATGCGGCTGACAGGCCAGACCCGTTGATGCCGCGCTTCGCCAATAGCCTGCCGAGCTTTTGATCTTTCTTCCATTGCGCGGATTCCCCCACCCAATCTCCGCTCAAATCGCCCCCGCCGCCCGCAACCGCGCCGCCACCGCCTCCGCCAGCAGCCGATAGCCCGCCCCGTTGGGATGGACCGAATCGGACTTGAGCGCGTTGTCGCGGATGATCTGGCTCAGCGTGTCCGGCTCGAAAGGAATGCCGAACTCCTCGGCGATTTGCCCGTAGAACGTCGGCGGCGAAAATAGGATGCCGAACTTGGGCACGCCAATCAGCACGACGCCGATGCCGCGCTCCTGGGCAAGCCGGATCATTGCCCGGACGTTGTTGGCGGCACCTTGTTCACCCAGGTTTTTTAGGAAATCATTCCCGCCGTGGCAGAGAATCAGCAACTTCGGCTGCACTTCGTCCAACACGCCCGGCAAACGCGCCAAGCCATCCGCGCTGATTTCGCCCGGAATGCCGACGTTTACCACCTCGCGGCCTATCAAGCCTTGCAGCACCGCCGGATAGCTTTGCTCCGGGTTGGCGCCAGTGCCGTAAGTCAGGCTGTCGCCGAACGCCAGGATCTTCGCGTCGGTCGGCAAGTTCGGCAACTTTGGGCCGGAGCCGCATGACGTCAAACAAGTCAACCACGCCACCATGCCAAACACCCGCCACCAACCCAGCATTTCATTCCCCTTCACCATCGCGCCCACCTCACGCGGCCCGGAATGATTCGGCGAAATCATTCACCTGTTCCGCGGTCAGCAGAAACACGCCCTCCCCGCCCCGCTCGAAATCCAGCCAGCAAAACGGCACGTCGGGATAGGCCGCCATCAAAGGCTCGGCGGCGCTGCCCACTTCCACCACCAAAATGCCGTTAGGTTTCAGGTGGCGATGGGCCTCCCGCAGAATTCTTCGCACGCAATTCAAGCCATCCGGCCCGGATTCCAAACCCATGCGCGGTTCGGCGTGATATTCGGGCGCTAAGGCTTGCCATTCCGGGAGGCTGACATAGGGCGGGTTGCTGACGATCAAGTCGTAGCGCTGATTCCCCAGCCCGCTATAAACATCCGACTCCACCGCCCGCACCCGTTCGCCAAGCTCAAACTTGTCGATATTGATGTGCGCGACGGCCAAGGCGTCGAAAGAAATGTCGGCGGCATCCACCCGTGCCTCGGGGAAGGCGTGGGCGCAGGCGATGGCGATGCAAGCGCTGCCGGCGCAAAGGTCGAGGATGTCGGTGACTTGCTCGGCGTCCAGCCAGGGCGCGAACTGGTTTTCGATCAACTCGGCGATGGGCGAGCGCGGCACCAGCACCCGCTCATCCACGTAGAACGACAGGCCGCAGAATGGCGCTTCGTGGGTGAGGTAGGCCAGCGGCTTGCGTTCGGCGACGCGGCGCTCGATCAGGGTCAGCACTGCTTCCCGTTCCTCCGGCACCAGCTTGGCCTCGAAGTAACCACCAGGCAGGTCATAGGGTAGGTGCAAGGTGTGCAGCACCAAGGCAGCGGCTTCGTCGAGCGGCCCAGCCGTGCCGTGACCGTAGAACAAACCTGCTTCGGTGAAGCGGCTGGCAGCGTAGCGGACGTAATCGCGCAGAGTGGCGAGGGTTTCCAGGGTGGTTTGGCGGTTGTTCATGTTGGTTGATTGGGGAGTTATCTGGCTTAACAAAAAGCGGAGTGGATTCTGGGAATTCTCAGCTACTTCGATCTTTCTGAATTTGACGGTGTCCCCACCCGAGCTATGTTGGCTTCGTACATCACGGATAAAGCCCCACGCCCCGCAATCCCGCCATCTCATCCAACCCAAACATCAGATTGAAATTCTGCACCGCCTGCCCCGCCGCGCCCTTCACCAGATTGTCGATCACCGACAGCACCACCACGATATTGCCCCCCATGGGTCGATGCACGGCAATCTGGCAGCGGTTCACGCCGCGCACGTTGCGGGTATCCGGGTGCGAACCCGCTGGCAACACATCCACGAACGGCTCGTCCCGATAGCGCGCCTCATAAAGCGCCTGCAAATCGGGGGCCGCGCCCTCGGCCAAATCGGCGTACACCGTCGCGTGAATGCCCCGGATCATCGGAATCAAATGCGGCACGAAAGTCAGGCCCACCGGCCCGCCCGTCACCCGCTCCAAGCCCTGACGGATTTCCGGCCAATGCCGATGACCCTTGACGCTGTACGCCTTGAGGCTTTCCCCGGTCTCGCTCATCAAAATGGGAATCTCCGCCTTGCGCCCGGCCCCGCTTACGCCGGATTTCACGTCGGCGATGATCCGCTCGGGGCGGATGGCGCCCGCTTCCAACAACGGCAATAGCCCAAGCTGCACGGAGGTCGGATAGCAGCCGGGGCAGGCCACCAGCCGCGCCGATTTCACGGCTTCCCGGTTCACTTCCGGCAAGCCGTAGACCGCTTCCTCCAGCAACTCGGGGCAGGCGTGCGGTTCGCCGTACCAGTGTTCCCACACCGCCGGGTCTTTCAGGCGGAAATCGGCGGCCAGGTCGATGACCTTGACGCCCCGCGCCAACAGGCCGGGCGCCATCCGCATCGCGGTGCCGTTGGGTGTGGCGAAGAACACGGCATCACAACCGGAGAGCGCGTCAAGGTTAGGCTCGACGAATACCGTCCCGATATGGCCGCGCAGGTTGGGGTAAATCTCATCGACCCGCTTGCCCGCGTCGCCTCGCGAGGTGACGGCGACGATTTCGGCCTCAGGGTGTAGGGCCAAAATGCGCAGCAACTCCACGCCGGTATAGCCGGTGCCGCCGACGATGCCTACTCGGATCATGCGTGTTTCCTCGTGTTTGGGTGTTGGGTAGGTCGGGCTTTAGCCCGATCCGGAGCCGTGTTTAGGTCAGGCTAAAGCCCGACCTACAAAGCTTAACGATCCGCAATGACGGTGCAAGCGATCCGCCGCTCACGGCGTGGCCCGTCGAATTCGTAGAAGGCGATAGTTTGCCAGCGGGACAGGCCCAGCCGACCGTGGATGAGGGTGATGATTTCGCGCATGGGTCACTCGCCGGAAACGCCAAGCCAAGAGAGCTTGGGCTTAAGTAAACCGTCCCGCGTTGGAGCGCAAGGCAAACCTTGCGCTCCGGCGAATGGCTTAAAGTGATGGCGACGGCGCGGAAACGGGGCCGGGTTACTGAGCGCTGGCCTTGGTATGCTCGTCGAAGGCTTCCACCTTGATCTTCAACTTCTGCCCCGGCTTGAACGTCACCACACGGCGGGCGGTGATGGGGATTTCCTCGCCGGTCTTGGGATTCCGGCCCGGTCGCTGGCTCTTGTCGCGCAGATCGAAATTGCCGAAGCCGGACAACTTGACCGAGCGGCCATCGGCCAGCGCGGTTTTGACCTCTTCAAAGAACTGATCCACCAAATCTTTAGCGTCCTTCTTGTTGATGCCCAACTCGAAGAACAGCTTTTCGACCATATCAGCCTTGGTTAACGCCATGGTTCAATCCCTCAGTTTGGCGGCGAATTGGTTCGCCAAGCTTGCCAACACGTCGGCCACTGCCGTGTCCACGCGGGCGTCGGTCAAGGTTTCGGAATCGTCCTGCCAGAACAGGCCCAGCGCCACGCTCTTCTTGCCAGCTTCCACGCCCTGCCCCCGGTACACGTCGAACACCACAACCTCGCGGAGCAGGCCACTGCCCTGCCCTTCTGCGGCGGCAATCAGGCGATCCACCCGGACGGACTCATCGACAATGACGGCGATGTCGCGGCGCACCATGGGGAACTTGGACAGGGGCTTGAACTTGGGCACGCGCCGCTGGAGCAGCACGTCTTGATCCAGTTCGAACAGGAACACGTTGCGCTCGAAACCGAGTTGCTTCTCCAGGCGTGGATGCAACATGCCGATCCAGCCCAGCGGTTCGCCGTCGAGGTGGATTTCGGCGGTCTGGCCGGGATGCAGCGCCGAATGGGTGCCAGCGACGAAACTCAGCACGCTTGATCGGCCCGTTAGCCGCACGATGGCTTCCACATCGGCCTTGAGGTCGTAGAAATCGACGGGGCGTTGCTTCTCGCCCCATTGCTCTTCCAACACCGCGCCCATGACCAGACCGGCGATGGACTTACGCTGTTCGATGGTGTCGCGTTGCGCGAACTTTAGGCCGGATTCAAACAGACGCACCCGGTCCTGCTGGCGATAGCTGTTCTTCAAGGCCGCGTCCAACAGCCCCACCCACAAGCCAGTGCGCATCACGGCCAGTTCGGCGGAAATGGGGTTCTTGAGGGCCAGTTGGGGAATTTCCGGTTCGATCAGCGCTTGCAGCCCCGGCTCGACGAAGCTGTAGGTAATCGCCTCCTGATAGCCCCGGTCCACCAGCAAATCCTTGGCGCGGTCGAGTTCCAACTGCTCCTCGGACACCGGGCGCATCGCGGCGGGAATGGTCGGATGGCGCCGGGGCAAATGGTCGTAGCCATAGACCCGGCCCAGTTCCTCGATCAAATCGGCCTCAATGGCGATGTCGAAGCGGAAACCGGGCGGCGTCACCCGCCAACCTTCGGGCGTCGCTTCGGGGCTTAAGCCTAAGCGGGCCAGGATGTCGGCCACGCGGGCGGGTTCGATGTCCAGGCCCAACAGCTTGCTGATACGGCTGGCGCGGAGCAGGATGGGTTCGCGCTTGGGCAAGCGTCCGGGACTGACGGCCTCCACCACCGGCCCGGCCTCACCGCCCGCGATGGCGAGAATCAACCCGCTGGCCCGTTCGATGGCCCGTGCCTGCATGTCGGGATCGACGCCGCGCTCGAAGCGGTGGGAGGAATCGGTGTTCAGGCCGTAGCGACGGGCTTTGCCCATGATCGCGGTGGGCGAGAAGAAGGCGCATTCCAGGAAGATGTCGGCGGTGGTCTCGCTGACGGCGGATTCGCTGCCGCCCATCACGCCAGCCAAAGCGAGGGATTTACTCGCATCGGCAATCACCAGCGCGTCGTCGTGCAGCTCCAATTCTTGATCGTTCAGCAGGCGCAGCTTTTCACCGGCCTGGGCATAGCGGACCCGGATGCCGCCGCCCAGCTTGGCCGCGTCGAAGGCGTGCAAGGGCTGGCCCATTTCCAGCAGGACGTAATTGGTGACATCCACCACGGCGTCCAACGAACGCAGCCCGGAACGGCGCAGGCGCTCCTTCATCCATAACGGGGTCGGGGCGTTGCGGGATACGCCCTTGATATAGCGTCCGAGGTAGCGCGGGCAGGCTTCGGGGGCTTCGATCTGCACCGGCAGGATGGCGTCGGTCGTGACGGTCACGGGCTGAATATCGGGACCATTCAAGTCCAAGCCGTTGAGCAGGGCGACCTCGCGGGCGATGCCCTCAACACTCAGGCAATCGGCCCGGTTGGGCGTCAAATCGACTTCGAGGATGGCATCTTCCAGCTTGAGATAGTCACGCAGATCGGCCCCGGTCGGCGCATCGGCGGGCAATTCCAGCAAGCCCGACGCGCTGTCGTCGATGCCCAATTCCTTGGACGAACACATCATGCCGAAGGACGCCACGCCGCGCAGTTCCGAACGCTTGATTTGGAGGCCGCCCGGCAATTCCGCGCCTTCCAAAGCCAAAGGCGCTTTCATCCCGGCGCGCGCGTTGGGGGCGCCGCAGACGATTTGCAGGGGTTCGGCCAAACCGGCGGCGACCCGGCAAACCTTGAGCCGGTCGGCCTGGGGGTGGGGCGTGGTTTCCAGGATTTCGCCCACCACCACGCCGCTGAAAGCACCGGCGGCGGGTTCGGACCCGCCCACTTCCAGACCCGCCATGGTCAGTTGATGGACCAGTTCGGGCGTCGTGATGGGGGGATTGACGTATTCTCGTAGCCAGGCTTCGCTGAAGCGCATAGGGACAGCCGTGTGTGATTCTTAGAAGGCGGCGAACTGCTTGAGGAACTTGAGATCGTTCTCGAAGAACAGCCGAAGGTCGTTGATGCCGTAGCGGAGCATGGCGAGGCGCTCCACACCCAGGCCGAAAGCAAAGCCGGTGTAGCGCTCGGAGTCGATATTGACGAACTCGAACACCTTGGGATGGACCATGCCGCAGCCCATCACTTCCAGCCAGCCGCTCTGCTTGCACACCCGGCAACCGCCGCCACCACAGATGACGCATTGGATATCGACTTCGGCGGATGGCTCGGTGAATGGGAAATAAGACGGGCGGAACCGCACCTGCATGTCCTTCTCGAAGAACAGGGTCAGGAACTCGTACAGGATGCCGCGCAGGTCGGCGAAGCTGACATTCTCATCGACCAGGAAGCCTTCCACCTGATGGAACATCGGGGTGTGGGTCAGGTCGGAATCGCAGCGGTACACCCGACCCGGAGCAATCACCCGCAGGGGCGGCGTGCGCGATTCCATGATCCGCACCTGCACCGGGGAGGTATGGGTACGCAGCAGGGTGTGTTCGTCGAAATAGAAGGTGTCGTGCATGGCCCGAGCCGGATGGGAACTCGGGATGTTGAGGGCTTCGAAGTTGTGGTAATCGTCCTCGACTTCCGGGCCTTCGACGATTTCAAAGCCGACATTGGCGAACAATTGCGAGATACGCCGCAGGGTCAAAGTGACCGGATGCAAGCCGCCGGTGCGTTGGCCCCGGCCCGGCAAGGTCACGTCGATGGTTTCGCGGGCGAGGCGCCGCTCCAGTTCGGCCACTTCCAGCGCGGACTTGCGGGCTTCCAGGTCGGCGGAAAACTGATCTTTGGCGCAGTTGATGAGGGCACCGGCTTCCTTGCGCTGCTCGGGCGGGAGCTTGCCCAATTCTTTCATGCGCTCAGTGAACAGCCCTTTCTTGCCAAGGTACTGAACCCGGACCTGATCCAATTTGATGAGGGTATCGGCCTCGGCCAGTTCCCTTTGCGCCTGTACGAGTGCCTCTTCAAGGGATGCCATGACTAGCCTTGCCTATGGGAACGACGGTATTGCGAGGGGGGATACGGGAAAGAGCTGTGGGAAGCGTCTTTCCCGAAAGAATCGGCTCAGAGATTAGCCCTGAGCGATTTTGGCCAGTTCGGCGAAGGCGTCCTTGTCGCGCACCGCCAAATCGGCCAGCACCTTGCGGTCGATTTCGACGGAAGCTTTCTTGAGGCCGTTCATGAAGCGGCTATAAGACAGACCAAATTCGCGGGCGGCGGCGTTGATGCGGACGATCCACAGCGCACGGAACTGACGCTTCCTCTGGCGGCGGTCGCGGTAGGCATATTGGCCTGCCTTGATAACGGCCTGCTTGGCAACGCGATAAACGCGGCTGCGGGCACCGTAATAACCTTTGGCCTGCTTGAGCACCTTCTTGTGGCGGGCTCTCGCAGTGACCCCCCGTTTAACTCTTGGCATGGGACCCTCTTCTTTCTAGGTCAGATAATAAAACTTAGCTATACGGCAACAAACGGGACGCGCTCTTCACATCCGAAGCGTGCAGCATATTCGGGCTGCGCAACTGGCGTTTCCGCTTGGTGGTCTTCTTGGTCAGAATGTGACGGCGGTGCGAATGATTGCACTTGAAACCACCAGACGCGGTTTTCTTGAAACGTTTTGCTGCGCCGCGATTGGTTTTCAACTTCGGCATGATACTCTCCGGTTAAACTTTGGAATCAGGTTTTCTTCTTTTTTGGCGCAAGCGTCATACTCATTTGCTTGCCTTCCATTTTGGGGAACTGCTCGACGGTCGCGTGCTCGATTAAATCGGTCTCAATCCTTTTCAGCAGTTCCATGCCTAGATCCTTATGGCTTAATTCCCGACCACGAAAGCGCACGGTTACTTTGGCTTTATCGCCTTCCGTTAGAAAACGGATAAGGCTGCGCATCTTGACCTGATAATCGCCTTCGTCGGTACCAGGACGGAATTTGACTTCCTTGACCTGAATCTGCTTTTGCTTTTTCTTGGCGACCTGAAGCTTTTTATTTTGCTCGAATCGGAATTTTCCATAATCCATGATTCGGCAAACGGGCGGATCGGCGCCGGGCGAAATCTCGACCAAATCCAACTCGGCCTCGTAAGCCATTTGTTTGGCTTCCCGACTCGAGACAACCCCGACCTGCCTGCCTTCCGCATCGATCAATCTGACGCTAGGCGTCATGATCTCGTCGTTCAGGCGCGGCTCTTTTCTTTCGGCACTGATATCCTATTCCTCCAAAGTCGATTATTGAGCCACAGCGCGGCTTGCCACTTCTTCGGTAAGCGTTTGAATCAGACTCGGCAAATCGAAACTGCCCAAATCCTTGCCTTTCTGGGTACGCATGGAAATGGTGCGGGATTCGACTTCTTTATCACCGACGATGAGGAGATAAGGCACGCGCTGCATGGAATGCCCGCGGATTTTAAAGCCGATCTTCTCATTTCTCAAGTCGGTTTCGACCCTTAACCCTTGCGCCCGCAATTCCGCTACCACGGTTTCCGCATATTCGGCTTGCGCGTCGGTGATATTCATAACCACGGCCTGGACGGGCGCGAGCCACAGCGGGAAATACCCGGCGAAATGCTCAATCAGAATCCCGATGAACCGCTCCATGGAACCCAAAATGGCGCGATGCAGCATGACCGGAGTCCGCTTGGAACCATCCTCGGCCACGTATACGGCACTGAGCCGCTCAGGCATGGAGAAGTCCACTTGAATCGTGCCGCATTGCCACACCCGGTCCAGGCAGTCGGCCAGGGAAAATTCTATCTTCGGCCCGTAGAACGCGCCCTCGCCTGGTTGCAACCGGAAGGCGATGCCCTTGCTATTCAGGGCGACTTCGAGGGCTGCTTCGGCCTTGTCCCATACCTCGTCGGAACCCACCCGCTGGGCGGGCCGGGTCGAAAGCTTCACCAATACTTTGTGGAAGCCAAAATCCGCGTAAACCTTGCGCAGCAAGTCGATGAAGCGGGACACTTCATCCTGAATCTGCTCCTCGGCGCAGAAAATATGCGCGTCGTCCTGAGTGAAGCCGCGCACCCGCATGATGCCGTGCAGCACGCCGGACAACTCATTGCGATGGCAGGAGCCGAATTCGGCCAAGCGCAACGGCAGTTCGCGGTAGCTCTTCAAGCCTTGGTTGTACACCTGGATATGGCAGGGACAATTCATCGGCTTGATGGCGTAGTCCCGCGATTCCGACTTGGTGGTGAACATCTCGGCCTGGAACTTATCCCAGTGCCCGGACCTTTCCCACAGGGTACGAGAGACGACCAGCGGCGTGCGGATTTCCTGATAGCCGTTGTCGCGGAACACGCCGCGCATGTATTGCTCGACCACCTGCCACAGCACCCAGCCCTTGGGATGCCAGAACACCATGCCCGGCGCTTCTTCCTGCAAGTGAAACAGGTCCAGCGTCTTGGCGATTTTGCGGTGGTCGCGCCGCTCGGCTTCTTCCAGCCGATGCAGGTATTCTTTGAGGTCTTTCTTGTCCGTCCAAGCCGTACCGTAGATGCGTTGCAGCATCTCGTTGCGGGAATCGCCGCGCCAGTAAGCGCCCGCGATTTTCATCAGCTTGAAGGCCCGCAACTTGCCGGTATCCGGCACATGCGGACCCCGGCACAGGTCGGTGAAATCGCCTTGGGTGTAGAGCGAAATGTCCTGCCCGGCGGGAATGTCGCGGATGATTTCAGCCTTGTAGGCTTCGCCCAGCCCGGTGAAGAACTCGATGGCTTGATCCCGTGGCATGACTTCCCGCTTCACGGGGATCACCTGGGCCGACAGTTCCTCCATCCTTTTTTCGATGGCGGCGAGGTCTTCCGGCGTGAAGGGGCGCTCGAAAGAAAAATCGTAATAGAAGCCGTTGTCCACTACCGGACCAATGGTCACTTGGGCTTTTGGGTATAACGACTTGACGGCTTGGGCCAACAAGTGAGCGGTGGAGTGGCGGACAACCTCCAGCCCGTCCGCATCGCGACCCGTCACCAGGGCGACAGCGGAATCGGCTTCGATGGTGTGGGATAAATCGACCAACTTGCCATCGACGCGACCGGCCAAGGCCGCTTTCGCCAACCCTGGACCAATGGACTCAGCCACTTCCATGAGCGTGACCGCACGATCAAAATCGCGGGTCGAACCATCGGGCAGCGTTATCACGGGCATGAACTTAAAACCTCGCTAACAAAAAAAGCATCGCCATGCGATGCTTTTCTTTAGGATTTGGTAGGCGCGATTGGACTCGAACCAACGACCCCCACCATGTCAAGGTGGTGCTCTAACCAACTGAGCTACGCGCCTGCAATCAAGAGCGGCGATTATAATGAGCTTTTTCGTGAAAGCCAATACTTGTTTTCAACGGACGCATACCCTGGCCTGGGCATGGTCTAATCGGGCACCCCATTTCCACCCGGAACATATCCCGCGTCGGGCTTGGGCCTTATCCATTCCCGCGCTGACCAAGCGCCCTCAACAACCGCAATTCAAGGGTGGCGAAATGGACACGAAAACAAACAGCCGTTACCTCCAAGCCTCATTATCGACAGCCTCGGCGGGGTTTTGGTGGCTATTGATTTCCCTTGCGCTGGTCGGCTGTAACGCCAGCCCTTTCTCCGCTCAACTGCGTAAGGACGCCAAGCGCCAGCCCTCGTTCGCCGAAATCAGCGCCAACCCCGAAGCCCACAAAGGCCAAACTGTGCTGCTAGGTGGCAGCATCGTGCAGGCCACCAACCAGACCAAGGCGACTGAACTCGAAATCCTGCAAAAACCCTTGGACAGCTTCGACGACCGCCCCGAGGACACGGACCAATCGTTTGGCCGATTCCTGGCGCGATGCCCCGGCTTTCTGGATTCGGCCATCTACGTCAAGGGTCGGGAAGTCACCATCGCCGGGGAAATCCAAGGCCGCGAGGAGCGCCCCCTCGATCAAACCCAATACCCTTACCCGGTCGTGAACTGCCGCCAAATCCACTTGTGGCCTAACCAGCCCCAAGGCGGCTATTACTACCCGTATTACTACGGCGGCGGGGGTCCATGGGGACGTGGTTGGCCCGGCTATTACCCTTATTGGTATCCGTATTGGTAGCCGGCCATCCAGCCCCCACCCCATGAAACCCGGCCCATTCTCTTTCCCATCCGGCCGCCTTGCGCTGGCCGCATTCGCCTTCGTGCTGTTTCAACTGGTCGGCTGCGTGTCAGCCTTGTCCGGGGAAAGCCTGCGCCAAGTTTCGCCGGGCGTCACCTTGGGCGAGGTGGTCGAAGTGCCCGAACACCACATTGGACAGGTCATCCTAGTCGCTGGAAACATCCTCCGCGTCGAGAACCGCCCGGATGGCACCCGGCTGGAAATTCTCGGCTATCCCACCTCAAAGAGCGGCTTCCCCAACACCAGTGACCCGGCTCTTGGGCGCGTGTCCCTGCTGTATCCCGGCTATCTCGACCGCTTGATTTACCAGCCGGGCCGACGGGTCTCCGCAGCCGGACGGGTGATTGGCACCCTTCCCGCCACCACTGGTGCCCCACCGCAACCGTTGTTGCGCCCCTTGGAACTGGCCTTGCTGCCCGAGTCCCCGACCTATTACTCGCCCATTCATGTTGGCATTGGGTTCTCGTTCGGGTTTTAGCGGGTTGTAGGCCGGACTTAAGTCCGGCCTACGGCTATGGGACCGTTTCCTCCGTCCCGCCGCCCTGCCCCATCGCCATCATCGCCGCCCGCAACCGGAACTGCGCCGCCAAACTCTTGGGATTCCACCGCAACGCCTCGTTAGCCCGCTCATAAACAGTCTGCGGGCTGAGCGGCGGCTGGGTGTCGAGTTGGTCGAGGATGTCCGACGCGGCGATGTCCGCCACGTTCAAGTCGCGGAGGCGGCGGGCCGTGTCCAGTGAGCCCGCGTCGGTCGAACCCGGCACCGCGCCTTCGTCTATGGGCGATAAATGCTGTTGCAGGAACGGCACCAGCATCATGGCCCGGCGGCCCCGCCAGTCGTAATCGCTGACACTGTAGGAAAGTTGCAGCCGGTCGTCGGTCCATTCCTCCGCCGGGGCAACATCCGCCAGCGCCGAGAGTTCCGGCCCCGCCGCCAGGAATCCGGCCAGGAACACCGGAAACCGCGTCAGCACGTAGTTCGAGCCGCCCCAGTAATACATGTCCAAATCATCCCGCAGGCCAAGCTCCGTCACGGTCTGGACAAAGCTTAGCGGCGACGGGCGGCGGGTTTCGCCCTTGAAGCCGATCAACAGCAGCTCTTCGGTGTTGTACCAGAGCCGCGCATTGGGAAAGACCGCGAGGAAGGTTTTCAGCACGCTGGCGAATTCCGCCGGACGCAGGAAGCTCAGCGGCACGAACTGGACGATCATGCCGTCCTGGCGCAAGCGGGCGTGGACTTCCCGGTAGAACTCGCGGGTGTAGAACACGCCCACGCCGGGCCGGTCCAGTTGCCCGATTTCCACCGACACCACATCGTATTGCCGCCCGGTGTGCTTGAGGTAATTGCGCCCATCCTCACGGATCAACCGCACCCGTGGATCGTCCATCCAAGCCGAGGCGAAATGCTTGCGGGTGAAGTCGAACAGCCGGGGTTCGATGTCCACGATATGCAGTTGCTCGATGCCATAGCGCAGAAACCGCCCCGCCGTGGTCCCCGCCCCCAGGCCGACCACCAGCACCTCCTTGGCGTCGGGGTAATGCAGCATCGGGACGTGGGCCACCATGATTTGATAATTGCGATGCTCGACGCCCTGCCATAGCCGGTCGATGAGCAGTGTTTTCACCTGTTTGCGCTGGACCACGGCGAGATTGGAGTTATAGCCCTCGACCAAATCCAGCAGCACATCGCCGTCGTTCATGAAGTCATGGGGCACCCGGACCGGGGAGAAGGTCAGCAGAGTTAGCCATAGAGCGGCGGCAAGCACTGTAGCGGTCGCAAACTTAGGAATTGGTGAAAAATAACTTCCCGGAATCCGTAGGTCGGACTTCAGTCCGACCTGTCGGGCTAAAGCCCGACCTACAATGAGGCGGGATGAATTCGGGAAATTATTTGCGGCCATATCTTTAAGAACGGAAAGAGCCTCAGGAGCTATATTGCTACTGCCCCACATCCCCAACCCCGCCGCCAAAATCCCGCCCCCCGCCGCCGCATAAATCGCCGCATCCAGCCCCAACCACGGCAGCAATCCATAGCCCGTGACGAGCGAGCCGACAATGCAGCCGAGAATATTCAGCGCGGTCATGTAGCCGATATCGCGGGGTGCCCGGCGCGGATCGTGGGCGACGACGCGGTTAAGCAGCGGGAAACACGCCCCGGCGACCAGGGCGGGCGGCAGCATCAGCAACACGTAGGGCAGCACGCCCCACGGAATCAGCGAGCGCCAGAACTCGGCGGGCAAATGGGTCAGCCCCAAGGTCAACGCCGCCGCGACGGCCTGCAATCCGGCGAAGGTCGTCAGCAAGCTACGTGGTCCCCGCGACCGGTCGAAGCTATGCCCCGCCGCGAGGCTCCCCAGCGCCGTCCCGGCCAGCACCACGCCCAAGGCAACCGTGTAGGTGTACACCGAGTTGCGAATGAAATGGGTGAAGAACCGCGCCCAGATCAACTCATTCGCCAAGGCGACCGCGCCAATCAGGAAGAACAGCAGCCCCGGCAGGAAACGCGGCGGGGTGTCGGCGGCGGTTTCGTCACGGGTGAGGCCAGCGCCGGATGGGTCATCCGGCAGCGGCAACGGTCCCGCCGCCATCCCCAGCCACGCGAAGCCCAGGCCGACCACCACATTCAAGCCGGCGGCGGCGTGGAGCGTGGCGTTCAAGCCCAGCGTCGGCAGCAGCAGGAACCCGGCCAGGCCGCAACCCAGCGTGGCCCCCAGCGTGTTGACGCCATACAGCCAGCCCAAATGGGTGGAAATCCGCGCCGGGTCGTGGATGGCTTGGCGGCAGAACAACGGCAAGGTGCCGCCCATGAGCAGGGTTGGCGGCAGCAACAGCAGCGTCACCAACCCGCCGCGCACGGCCAGCAGGGCACCGGAGCCGGGTTCGAAGCTTAGGTAGACGTGGCCGAACAGTGTCTCGGCCCAGTCGAACAGTTCCGGGCTGGCGTAGCCGTTCAGGGCCAGCAGCAGTTCCAGCCCCGCGCACCACAGCAGGGGTCGCCGCGCCGCCGTGCCGATGCACCCGAACAGCCAGCTTCCCAGGCCCAGCCCCAGGAAGAACACGGCGAGGACGGTGGACAGGGCCAGGGCGCTGGACCCGAAGGCGAAGGAGGATTGCCGTATCCAGGCGATTTCGTAGACGAGGCTGGCGAGGCCGGAAAGGAAGACGAGGGGGTAAATCAAGCGGGGAGTTCCTGTGGCAGCTTTACTTGGAAGGCGGGGTAGCGTAACGCAAAGCGGTGTGTTTTTTCGCTGCCACCCGGCCCCGGCTGCCGTCAAACAGCGTCACCCCGCTGTTGGTGCGTTTCCCCGCCGCCACCAATCCCCATACAAATCAGCCATATAGCGCCATCCGTTCAGGTATTTTCGAACACCCCCTGACAACAGCGTTAAACCTGATTATAATGCGCGGCTGTTGGAGAGGTGGCCGAGTGGTCGAAGGCGCACGACTGGAAATCGTGTATACGGAAACGTATCGAGGGTTCGAATCCCTCTCTCTCCGCCAATCTCCTTGACCGGAGAAGTCCGGGAAAGTCCATCAAACCCGCGTGCTACAATGCATTGCGGGTTTTTTGTTGTCCGAAGAAATCCGGGTAAAACCGGCTACAGCCGGGCCATTGTGGGGGCACAAATGGGGGCATAGACCCCCGGTCGAAGGGCAGATGCCCCCAAGCCTTTACCCAAAACACGAATTCATGCCCCCGTTTCCCTGAACATGCGGGTTCCAGCGCATGGGCTGGGGGCATATCCGGGCACAAATCCCCGCCGGTTTTTCCATCAAGAGCAACCAGCACCCAAGGGGAAACTATGCCTCTCACCGACACGGCGATAAGAAACGCCAAGCCTGGAATCGCGCCATCCGGCAAGCCCACCGATAAGCCCTACCGGCTGGCGGACGCGGCGGGCCTGTATCTCGAAGTCACTCCCAAGGGCGGGAAGTATTGGCGGCTCAAGTACCGCTTCGACGGCAAGGAAAAGCGTCTGGCCTTGGGCGTGTACCCGGAAGTCACCTTGAAGGAGGCGCGGGACAAGCGCGACGAAGCCCGCAAGCTGCTATCCCAAGGCATCGACCCGAGCGCCGAGCGGAAGGCCACCAAGACGGCGACTTCCGAATCCTTTGAAGCCATCTACCGGGAATGGCTGGAACGGTTTTCCCCCCGCTGGGCAGCAAGCCACAAACTCAATGTCATGCGCCGTATCGAGAAGGACATTCTTCCTTGGCTGGGGAAGCGGCCTATCGCGGAACTGAAAGCCCCGGAATTGCTGGCGGCATTGCGGCGGATCGAGGACCGGGGGGCGCTGGAATCGGCGCACCGCACCAAGCAGGCCGTGGGGCAGGTGTTCCGCTTCGCCGTGGCGACGGGCCGGGCGGAGCGCGACCCGACCGCCGACCTTCGCGGCGCTCTGCCCCCTTCGGACCAAGGGCAACTTCGCGGCCATCACGGAACCCAAGGCGATAGGCGAACTGTTGCGGGCCATCGACGGCTACGAGGGTTCGTTCATCGTGCGTTGCGCCTTGCGGCTGGCCCCCTTGGTGTTTGTCCGGCCTAGCGAGTTGCGCGGGGCGGAGTGGTCCGAGTTCGACCTTGAGCGGGCCGAGTGGCGGATTCCTGCCGCCCGCATGAAGATGAAGGATGCGCATATCGTGCCGCTGTCTACGCAAGCCCTGGCGGTTCTGGAGGAGCTTCACCCCATGACCGGCGCGGGGCGGTTCTTGTTTCCGGGTGAGCGCTCAGAGGATCGGCCTATGAGCAATGGCACGGTGAACGCGGCGCTGCGACGGATGGGCTACGGTTCCGATGAAATGACCGGGCATGGCTTCCGGGCCATGGCCTGTTCCATCTTGAATGAACAGGGGTGGAACCGGGACGCCATCGAACGCCAGCTTGCCCATGCGGAACGGAACAAGGTCCGGGCGGCATACAATCGGACGGAACACCTGCCGGAGCGGCGGCGGATGATGCAGGGATGGGCGGATTATCTGGACGGCTTGAAGAACGGGGCGAAGGTCATCCCGCTCAAGCGCGGCGCTCAATGATGGGCTTCCGCACGACATTCTTTTTTCGGACTGGGCCAGCGGTAAGGGCTTCCGCCCGCCCTTCCTGGCACCGTGGGCGCGGGCTTACGCGGCCTTGTCCCAGCCGGTTGCCGTGGCCTTGAACAGCATCCGGGCGTCGTTCTCGCAGCGGTCGGTGTGGTTGAGGCGTTCCACCAGTTCCCGGTAGTTGTCGTTCCGGTTGATGGCGGTTTGCCGGTAGATGTGCCGGAACAGGAAATCCACGTCGGGCTTGAGCGCGTCGGCCTTCTCCCACAGGGCCACGGTTTGCGCTTCCTTGCCCATC
>NZ_JBTEKS010000026.1:0-23124 GCF_054333355.1 Methylomagnum sp.
GATTTTTTCCTGGCGGCTGCGCAATTGTTTGAGTTCCTGCTCTTGCCGTAACTGCTCGCGGGTCTTGGGGGCTTCGATCACGCCCACTTCCTGGCCCTGGGGACTCAGCTTGGTCCGGCGCTGCTTGGCGGCCTCCGGCGGCACCTGGTCGGAGTAGTGGGTGATGCCGCTGTCATCCACCCAGCGGTAGGTCTGGCCATCGCGGTTCGATTGCTCGGCGGCGGCCTCCCCCCCCAGCAATAGCAGGGCAAGGGCGACCGAGCGTGGAAGGGTCGGGCGCGTCATGAAAGTCCGAACCCGGCGCGGTACTGCCGGATGGCGGCCAGTACCTCGTGGCGCCCGGCGGTTTCCAGATATTCGATGATCTCGGCCAGGGTGATGATGGCGTACACCGGCAGGCCGTATTGCGCGGCGACTTCCTGAACCGCCGATAACTCGCCCCGGCCCTTCTCTTGGCGGTCCAGGGCGATTAATACGCCAGAGGGCGCGGCCCCGGCGGCGCGGATGATGTCCACCGATTCCCGCACCGAGGTGCCCGCCGTGATGACATCGTCGAGAATCAGCACCGAACCCCGCAGCGGCGCGCCCACCAGCGAGCCGCCCTCGCCGTGGTCCTTGGCTTCCTTGCGGTTGAAGGCGAAGGGGATTTCTTGGCCGGTCTTCCGCGCCAGGGCGATGGCGGTGGCGGTGGCGAGGGGGATGCCTTTGTAGGCCGGGCCATACAGCACGTCGGCCTGGATGTTGGCTTGCAGCAGGGCTTCCGCGTAGAACTGGCCCAGCTTGTCCAGTCGGGCGCCGCTGTCGAACAGGCCGGTGTTGAAGAAATAGGGGCTTTGCCGCCCGGATTTCAGGGTGAAGTTCCCGAAGCGCAGCACGTCGCAGCGGATGGCGTATTCGATGAATTCTTGTTGGTAGGCTTTCATGGAAATATCCCCCGGCAGACAAGGCGCCATGGGCGGCTATGGATCAGGCCGGGTTTTTCAGCAGGGACCGGCGAACACCTCTCTCCCGGATTCCATTGGGAATCGGATGGGAACGGATTATACCGATTTCCCCAGGCAGAACACCGACCGGGAAAATGCGGAATCGCTCTGTTAGGGCACCGCCACCCGTCGCAGCAATTCGCCGATTAAACGATCCGTTGTCACGCCATCGGCTTCGGCCTCGTAGCTAAGTATGAGGCGATGGCGCAGCACATCCGGGGCGATGGATTGGATGTCCTCGGGCGTCACGTAGTCCCGCCCGTTCAGCCAGGCGCGGGCGCGGGCGCAGCGATCCAGCGCGATGCTGGCGCGGGGGCTGGCGCCGTATTGCAGCCAACGCCCGAATTCTTCCCCATACACGCCCGGCTCGCGGGTCGCCAACACCAGTTGCAGCAGGTATTCCTCCAAGGGTTCGGACATATAAAGGTCCAGCACTTCGGCGCGGGCGGCGAACAGCGTCGCTTGGCTGATGGGCGTGAAGGCTTCGCCGGTGGTTTCGCGGCCCCGCCGGGCTTCGGTCCGCACCAGCCGGAGGATTTCCCGCTCGTGCCGGGCCTCGGGGTAGCCGATGCGGATGTACAGCATGAAGCGGTCCAATTGGGCTTCCGGCAGGGGGTAGGTGCCTTCCTGTTCGATGGGGTTCTGGGTCGCCATCACCAGGAACAGGTCCGGCAGCTTGTAGGTGACGCGGCCCACGGTGATTTGCCGCTCGGCCATGGCTTCCAGCAGGGCGGATTGGACCTTGGCGGGGGAGCGGTTGATTTCGTCGGCCAGCACGAGGTTGTGGAACAGCGGGCCTTGCTGGAAGTGGAAGGAGCCGTCCTGGGGGCGGTAGATTTCGGTGCCGGTGAGGTCGGCGGGGAGGAGGTCCGGGGTGAATTGGATGCGGTGGAAATCGCCTTCGATGCCTCGGCTCAGCACGTTGATGGCCCGCGTTTTGGCGAGTCCTGGGGCGCCTTCCACCAGGATGTGCCCGTCGGCCAAGAGCGCGATGAGCATTCGTTCGATGAGCAACTCCTGGCCCAGCACTTGGGCGGCGACGAATTGGCGGAGGCGGTCGAGGTCGTGTTGGGCGGGGGAGAGGGGGGCGGATTCTGCGGTCATGCTTTGGGTGTTGGTTGCGGATGGATGGGGCGGATTATAAATGCTTGGGGAGGCGGGATGGGGATCAGGATGGGTGGGGACGGATTCAAGCTTGGTCACGTAGGTCAGGCATTTGCTCATGCCCGACGCCATGCCGGAAAGTCGGGCATGGGAATACTGCCCGACCTACAAGACCGAAGATTCTTGCCAATCAGGAAACGCCAAACGCACGCCCCAGCCCTTCCCGCGCCCGTCCGCCAGACTTGCGGCCCCTTCCCCCAAGGCCGATACTATTAAGCATGATCGAAGTAATCGCCAACCTGACCAACCAATTCCTCATCGCGATGCCGGGCATGGCCGACCCGTCCTTTGCCCGCACCGTGACCTACCTGTGCCAGCACAGCGAGGAGGGTGCCCTCGGCATCATCGTCAACCGCCCGTCCGAGCTGACCCTCTCCGACATTATGGAGCAGATGGAAATCGAGATACGGGAGCCAGCCCTCGCCAGCATCCCGGTGTATTTCGGCGGGCCGGTGCAGCCGGAACGCGGCTTCATCCTGCACGAATCCAGCACCCGCGAATGGAGTTCCACGCTCCGGGTGTCGGACACCATTTCACTCACCACGTCGAGGGACATCCTCGAAGCCATCGGCCAGGGCCAAGGCCCCAAAAACATCCTGGTGGCGCTCGGCTACGCGGGCTGGGGCAAGGGCCAGTTGGAGAAGGAAATCGTCGAGAACTCCTGGCTCAACGCGCCCGCCGACCAGTCGATCCTGTTCCATCGCCCGGCGGCGCGGCGCTGGAAGGCGGCGGCGGAACTGATGGGCATCAACATTTCCCTCCTCACCGCCCAGGCCGGGCATGCTTGACGCCATGTCCGGCGCAGAGCGTCCGGTGAAACACGACCCCGCCGCTACCTATCTCGGCTTCGATTTCGGCGAACGGAACACCGGCGTGGCCGTCGGGCAACGCATCACCGGCACCGCCACCGCCCTGGAGACCATCCGCGCCACCAGCGAGGAAGCGCTGTGGGAGGCCGTCGCCCGGTTGGTGAAAACCTGGCAGCCCTCGGCCTTCGTGGTGGGAATGCCCTACCACCCCGAAGAGGGCGTGGTGAACCCCATCGTCCAGCCCATCCTGCGCTTCTGCAAACACCTCGAAGAGCGCTACCAGCGGCCTTGCTACACCATGGACGAGACCCTCTCGACCAAGGAATCCCAGGCGATTTTCTACAGCCAGAACGCCAAGACCAAGGCCAAATCCAAGGCCAAGCGCACCGTGCAGTTCGCCGACGTGAAGGACGAACTCGCCGCCCAACTCATCCTGCAAACCTGGCTCAACCACACCGCCCCACGGAATCCTTAACATGCTTGAATCGACGCCCGAGGTAGGCGTACTCCTTGATCGATTGGCGGCGGAGTTGCGCGAGGAAATCGCCCGCCGCCGCCTGACCGACCCGGTGATGATCGGCATCCGCACCGGCGGTGGCTGGGTCGCCGAGCGATTGCACGCCCGGCTTGGCCTCGCCGAGCCGCTGGGCCTGTTGAATATCAGCTTCTACCGCGACGATTTCTCGCAAATCGGGATGCACCCGGAAGTCGGCCCGAGCGTGCTGCCGTTCCGCGTCGAGGGCCGGCCTATCATCCTGATCGACGACGTGTTCTACACGGGCCGCACCATCCGCGCCGCCCTCAACGAGATTTTCGACTATGGCCGGCCCGCCCAAGTGATCTTGGGCGTGCTGCTCGAGCGCGATGGCCGCCAGATTCCCGTGCGGCCCGATTGCGTCGGCGGGCGGCTGGCGCTGGAACCCGGCCACCGCATCAAACTGGATGGACCCGACCCCCTGCGGCTCAGTATCCACTCGGTGTAATCAGCCCCATGCCTCACACCAACACTTGTCTTCAACTGGACGACTCGGGCCGTCTGCGCCACTTCCTCACCATCGAGGGCTTGGGCCGCGACCTGCTCGAAAAGATCATGGACACCGCCGAATCGTTTTCCAGCGTCACCGAGCAGACGGTCAAGAAAGTCCCGCTGCTGCGCGGCAAGACCGTGGTGAATCTGTTCTTCGAGACCAGCACCCGCACCCGCACCACGTTTGAACTGGCGGCCAAGCGCTTGTCCGCCGACGTGCTGACGGTCAACATCGCCACCTCCGCCACCAGCAAGGGCGAGAGCCTCTTGGACACCATCCGCAATATCGAGGCGATGCACGTCGATATGTTCGTGGTGCGCCACGCGGAAAGCGGCGCCCCGCACTTCATCGCTCGCCATGTCGCGCCCCATATCAGCGTCATCAACGCGGGCGACGGGCGCCACGCCCATCCCACCCAGGCCATGCTGGATGTCTACACCATCCGCAAATACAAGGGCGGCTTTGAAAATCTCACCGTCGCCATCGTCGGCGACATCCTCCATTCGCGGGTGGCCCGCTCGGAAATCCTCGCCCTCCGAACCCTCGGCACCAAGGAAATCCGCGTCATCGCGCCCCGGACGCTGCTGCCCGCCGCCGTGGAGAGCTTGGGCGTGACCGTCTGCCACGACCTCGACGAAGGGCTGGACGGCGTGGATGTGGTCATCATGCTGCGGCTGCAAAAAGAGCGCATGAGTGGCGCGTTCATCCCCAGCGAACATGAATACTTCGCCCGCTTCGGCCTGACCGAACAACGTCTCGCCCGCGCCAAGCCGGACGCCATCGTCATGCACCCCGGCCCCATCAACCGGGGCGTGGAGATGGATTCGCAGGTGGCCGACGGGCCGCGCTCGGTGATTCTGCGGCAAGTGACCCACGGCATCGCCGTCCGCATGGCGATTATGACCATGGCGATGCACCACGAGGGCGGGGAGAGACCGGCATGAGCGAACGTATCGTCATCAAGGGCGGGCGGGTGGTCGATCCGGCCCGTGGCGCCGACGGCATTCACGATGTGTGTTTGGCCGACGGGCGCGTCGCCGCCGTGGGCACCGTGCCCGCTGGCTTCAGCGCCGACCGGGAGATTCAGGCGCAAGGCAAGATTGTCTGTCCGGGCCTCATCGACCTCAGCGCCCGCCTGCGCGAACCCGGCCAAGAGCATAAAGTCACCATCGCCAGCGAAAGCGCGGCGGCGGCGGCGGCGGGAATCACCACGCTGTGCTGTCCGCCCGACACCGACCCGATGATCGACACGCCCGCCGTCGCCAACCTGATTGGCGAGAAGGCCGAACTGGCCGGGAAGGCGCGGGTGCTGCCCATCGGCGCCTTGACCCGTGGACTCAAGGGCAAGGACTTGAGTGAAATGAGCGCCCTGAAAGCGGCGGGCTGCCGGGCGGTCGGCAACGCCCACGCCCCCATGACCAACACGCTGGTGCTGCGGCGGGCGCTGGAATACGCCGCCAGCCACGATCTGTTAGTGATCGTCCGGCCCGAAGACCCGTACCTCGCCGACCGGGGCTGCGTCCATGAAGGCCCGGTCGCCACCCGCCTGGGGCTGCCCGGCATTCCCTACGCCGCCGAAACCGTCGCCATCGCCCAAGTGTTGGCCCTGATGGAATCCACCGGGGCGCGGGTGCATTTTGCCCAATTGAGTTGCGCCCGCGCCCTCCGCGCCCTGGCTCGCGCTCAGGAGCGGGGTTTGCCGATCAGCGCCGACGTGGCGGCTCACCAGTTGCATCTCACCGAGGCGAATATCGAAGGCTTCGACGCCCTCTGCCATGTGCGCCCGCCGCTGCGTGGTCTCGCCGACCGCGAGGCGTTGCGGGAAGCGGTGCGGGATGGCATCGTCGCCGCCGTCTGTTCCGACCATCAGCCCCACGAGCCGGACGCCAAGCTGGACGCTTTCCCGTCCACCGAACCGGGTATCGCCGCCTTGCCAACCCTGCTGCCCCTCACCCTGAAATTGGTGGGCGAAGGCGTATTGACCTTAAGCCAGGCCATCGCCGCGCTGACTTCGGGACCGGCGGCTGTGCTGGGTTTGGGCGAGGAACTTGGCACGCTGCGGCCCGGCGCATCCGCCGATGTGTGCATCTTCGACCCGGAAGCCCGCTGGACCGTCGGCGCGGATACGTGGCTGAGCGCGGGCCGCAACACCCCGTTCTGGGGCGATACCCTGCCGGGCCGCGTGACCCATACCCTGCTGGCGGGCCGGGTGGTGTTCGGGGAGTGAACCAATCCAAGATTGTAGGTCGGGCTGAAGCCCGACCCTGCCGCCCCGTTTAACGCGGTGTCGGGCTAAAGCCCGACCTACACAGACCACCCTGGCCCCACGCCGTTGGGGCGCAAACAACCTAAATTCAAGGCAAATAGCATCCATGAGTTCAGGCACGCTATTCATCGTTTCGGCCCCGTCCGACGCGGACAAGACCAGTCTGGTAAAGGCGCTCCGGCAGGGCCTCGCCGGTTTCACCGTCTCCACCTCCCATACCACCCGCGCCCAGCGTCCGGGCGAGGAGCATGGGCGGGATTATTATTTCGTGGCTCGGGCCGAGTTCGAGCGGATGATCGAGGCGGGCGAATTCCTGGAACATGCGCGGGTGTTCGACAACCACTACGGCACCGCCCGCCAAACGGTGGAAACCGCGCTGGCGAGTGGACAGGATGTGCTGCTGGAAATCGACTGGCAAGGCGCCCAGCAAATCCGCCCGTTGATGCCGGATTGCGTGTCGATTTTTATTCTGCCGCCATCCTTGCAAGCGCTGGAACAACGCCTGAATTCACGCGGGCAAGATGGCCCGGACATCATCGCCCGGCGGATGCGGGACGCCATGTCCGAGATGTCCCATTACCGGGAATATGATTATCTGGTGGTGAATGATGATTTTGAAACAGCGCTCACCGAATTGCGCGGAATCGTCATCGCCAGCCGCTTGACGATAACCCGGCAGGCGGCGCGGTGCCGGGATTTGATTGCGGGGCTTTTAAACCAAATTTCATAGGATGGGCGCAGCGTAGCGGAACCCATCGCTCCGGGCTACGTGGCATGATGGGTTCCGCGAAGCTCCACCCATCCTATGGGATTACAACTCTTCTTCCTTCTTAATCCACGCCTTGACCGGCTCGGGCCGATACCCGGCCAGCGTATCCAATAGCCTCGCTGGTTCGGTCTGCGCCAGTAAAAGCGCCCGGCTCCTCTCGCTCAAAAACCCTTCCGTCACGGCTTGGTCGCACAGCCTGAGCAACGGCTCGTAATAACCCGCCACGTCCAGCAACCCTACTGGCTTTTGGTGAAAACCAAGCTGCGCCCAGGTGAGGATTTCAAACAATTCCTCGAAGGTGCCGAAGCCGCCGGGCAGGGCGATGAAGCCGTCGGACAGTTCCGCCATGCGGGCCTTGCGGGTATGCATGGAGTCCACCACTTCCAGCCGGGTGATGCCGACATGCTCCACCGCTTGCCCGGCCACTTCGCGTCCGACCAGGGATTCCGGGATAACGCCCAGCACCTTCCCGCCCGCCGCTATGCAGGCGTCCGCCACCGCGCCCATCAGCCCGATGTTGCCGCCGCCGTAGACCAGTTCCAGATGGTGCTCGGCCAGCAGGCGGCCCAAGGTTTCGGCGGCGGCGCGGTACTCGGGACGGTGGCCGGAGCGGGAGCCGCAGAAGATGCAGATTCGGTGCATGGTTGTCTCGACGGATTCGATGGCCTAATCAGGCTGATTTTTCGGGCAGCGCATGTTGCCGGAGCAATTCGGCAGGGATGGATAGCAAATGGGGATCACGATGGACCAAGGTGGCGTTTGCCAGGGCGGCGGTAGCGGCGATGAGGGCATCGCCGTTCGGCAAGCGCTGTCTCGCGGCGCGGCGGAGATCAACGGCCTTCAACGCCACCGATTCATCAACCGGGCGAATCCGGTCCAGCATTTGCCGGTATTGCGCCCAGATATTGTCGAATTGACCCGCCGCGCCCCGCGCATTGAGTGCCGCGAATAATACGAGTCCCGACACAGCGCTCAATTCCACTATCGCCTGCGGATTGTGAAAAAGCTCCCGGACATCATCAGCGCCCGGTTCATCGAAAAGATGGGCGAATAATGCGGACGAATCCAGTAGATACCTCACAGGAGATTTTCCTCGGCGTCTTCTTTGGCCCGCCCCTCAATTAATCCGGCAATGGAATCATCACCGGGCGCTAGCCACTGGCGCCCAAAGCCTTGCAGGCGGTCGGCCAGTTCGCCTCGGCTCGGCAATGGCCTAACCCGCAAATCGCCCTGTTCGTCCCGAGTCCATTCCAATTGAGTGCCCGCCTTGATGTTGAATTGTCGGGCTAGCTCGGCGGGAATGGTGACTTGGTTCTTGCCTGTCACGGTGGTAATCATGGATTTGTCTTTATCATGGAAGGTTGAGCATTCCAGTCTGCGTTAGCTTTCCTGGATTATCAATGCTTGGCTCGCCAAACCCACCGCCGCCCGGCGTCTCAATCACCAACACATCCCCCGCATTCATCCGCGCTTCCGCCCGCGCCCCCAGTTCCTCCATCGTCCCGTCCGCCCGAATCACCGTATTCCGCCCCGGCGAACCCGCCGCGCCCCCGCGCAAGCCGAACGGCGCATTCACCCGCCGCCCGGACAGAATCCCGGCGGTCATTGGCTCCAAGAACCGCACCCGCCGCACCACGCCATCCCCGCCCCGCCGCTGTCCCGCGCCGCCGCTGCCCCGGCGGATGGCGAAGGTCTCCAGCCGCACCGGGAAGCGCCATTCCAAGACTTCCGGGTCGGTGATGCGCGAATTGGTCATGTGGGTGTGAACCGCGTCCGCACCGTCGAAATCGGCTCCCGCCCCGGCCCCGCCGCAGATGGTTTCGTAATACTGATAGTGGGCGTTGCCGAAAGTGAAGTTATTCATCGTCCCTTGCGAGGCGGCCAGCACGCCCAACGCCCCGTACAGTGCATCGCATATATTCTGGGAAGTCTCCACATTCCCGGCCACCACAGCGGCGGGCGGGCGGGGATTGAGCAGCGAGCCTTCGGGAATCACGATGTCCAGCGGACGCAGGCACCCGGCGTTGAGCGGAATGTCCTCCCTCACCAGGGTGCGGAACACATACAACACCGCCGCCTGACATACGGCGGCGGGGGCGTTGAGATTATCCGGTTGTTCGGGCGAGGTGCCGGTGAAGTCGATGCGGGCCGAGCGCCGCGCCCGGTCAATCTTCACCGCCACCCGAATGACCGCGCCGGAATCCATGGTCACGGTGAATTCGCCATCGCTCAGACCAGCGATGACCCGGCGCACGGCTTCCTCGGCATGGTTCTGGACGTGATTCATATAGGCCCACACGGTGGCGAGGGAATAGCGGGCCACCATTTGCCTAAGCCCTTCCGCGCCCTTGGCGTTGGCGGCGATTTGGGCTCGGAGGTCGGCGAGGTTCTGGTCGGGATTGCGGGCTGGATACGGGCCGGATGTCAGCCAAATCCGCACCACGTCTTCCCGCATCCGGCCCGCCTCGACGATTTTCAAGCCATCGCTCAATGCACCTTCCTGGTCGATGCGGGTGCTGTTGGGCGGCATGGAACCGGGCGTGATGCCGCCCACGTCGGCGTGATGGCCCCGCGAGGCCAGATAGAACAGGATGGGTTCGTTTGCCTCGTTATGGATCATTCCATCGGTAAAGCGGCATTTTGCCCCCTCTCCCTCTGGGAGAGGGTTGGGGTGAGGGTGGTTAAATGAAGCTTCCCTTCCACCGTCATCTATAAACAGCGGCGTAATCACGGTGATGTCCGGTAAATGCGTGCCGCCGTGATAGGGCGAATTGAGCAGCCACACGTCGCCGGGCCGCAGTTCCGGGCCACGGGAGCGGATCAGCGCCTTGACGCTCTCGCCCATGGAACCGAGATGCACCGGGATATGCGGCGCGTTCGCCACCAGTTCGCCCGCGCCGTCGAACAGGGCGCAGGAGAAATCCAACCGTTCCTTGATGTTCACCGAATGGGCGGTGTTTTGCAGGGTGTGGCCCATTTCCTCGGCCACCGACATGAATAGCCGGTTGAAGATTTCGAGGCGTACCGGATCGACTTGCGTTTCTGTGGCGTCGCTCTCGGCCAGCGGTGCTTCCCGGCTCAATACCAAATCTCCCCGCCCACTAATTTCCCCAGCCCAACCCGGCTCGATGACCGTGGTGGACGTGGCTTCGATCAGCAAAGCGGGACCGGCGAGGCGGGTTCCGGCGGGCAGGGCTTCCCGGCGGTAAACCGGCGTGGCATGACGAACTCCTCCCGAGAATAAAGGCACGGTGGCGACAGAACCGGCGACAGCCAATCCATCCGGCTGGAAGCAGGCCGTCTCGGGCCGCTCATTCAGGCCGACGACTTCGACCACGGCGGATTCGACCAGCAGGCGCTTGTTCTCATAAACGAAGCCGAAGCGCTGGCGGTGCTGGATTTCGAACGCCTCCCGCAATACGGCGAGCGGCCCGAAATCCACGGTAAATAATGTGTCCGTGCCTTCGTAGCGCAGGGCGGCCCGCCGCCGGGCGGTGATTCGGTCAGAGGAGACCGCTTGATCCAGCAACTCACGCCGACCTTCGGTTTCCAATTCGTCGAGCAAGCCGACCAGCCGTTCGGTCAACGCCTCGTTCAGCACTTCGACGACGGCTCGCTCCTTCAACACCCGGTAATCGGCCAAGCCCATGCCATAGGCCGACAGCACCCCGGCCAGGGGATGCAGCAGGACGCGGCGTATCCCCAGCCGGTCGGCCACCCGGCAAGCGTGCTGCCCGCCCGCCGCGCCGAAGCAGCACAGGGCGTGATCGGCGATGTCGTGGCCGCGCTGCACGGAAATCCGCTTGATGGCGGCGGCCATGTGTTCCACGGCCACGTCGATGAAGCCTTCCGCCACGGCTTCGGGCGAGGTCTTCTGTCCGGCGGCGGCGCCGACTTGTTCGGCCAGCGCCGCGAATTGCGCCGCGACGGCGGCGGCGTCCAGCGGCAGGTTTCCATCCGGGCCGAATACTTGTGGGAAGAATTCGGGGCGGAGTTTCCCGACCATCACATTGGCGTCGGTGACGGTGAGGGGGCCACCGCGCCGATAACAGGCCGGGCCGGGATTGGCGCCCGCTGAATCGGGACCGGCCCGGAACCGTAGTCCGTCGTAATGCAGGATCGACCCGCCGCCCGCCGCCACGGTATGAATGTTGAGCATGGGCGTTCTTAGCCGAACCCCGGCGACTTCGGTTTCGAGGCTGCGTTCCAATTCGCCGGAATAATGGGCCACATCGGTGGACGTGCCGCCCATGTCGAAGGTGACGATCTTCTCGAACCCGGCCAGCCGCGACACCGCCACCGCGCCGACGATGCCGCCCGCCGGTCCCGACAGGATGCTGTCCTTGCCGTGGAACTGGCGGGCCTCGACCAGTCCGCCGTTGGATTGCATGAAGAGCAGTTTTGTCCCCTCTCCCTCTGGGAGACCTGTCCTGAGCGGAGCCGAAGGGGGGCTAGGGTGAGGGGAGCTAAGCAATCTTCCAGCCAATCCATCCGCAACCTGCACCACATACCGCCGCAGCACCGGCGATAAATAAGCATCCACCACCGTCGTATCACCCCGGCCAATCAAGCGGATAGCCGGACTCACCCAGTGCGAGAGGGAAATCTGGGTATAGCCAAGACGGTGGGCGACCTCTTCCAATGCCAGTTCATGGGCCGGATTGCGCCAAGCGTGCATGAGGACAATGGCGACGGCGCGGAAGCCTTCGTTATATGCGGCGCGGAGTCCGCGTTCGGCGGCCTCCAAGTCCAGCGGTTGCAGTTCCTGGCCGTGGGCGTCCAGCCGACCGGGGACTTCCACCGCCCGGTCGTAAAGCGGTTCCGGGCGGCGGATGTCCAGGGCGAAGATGTCGGGGCGGTTCTGGTGGCCGATTCGCAGCGCGTCGGCGAAGCCTTGGGTGATGGCGAGGACGGTGGGTTCGCCCTTCCGTTCCAGCAGCGCGTTGGTGCCGACCGTGGTGCCCATTTTCACCGCTTCGATGCCGGTCAGCGGCGTGGCGGCGGGTAGTTTCAGCAGGTCGCGGACGCCTTGCAGGGCCGCGTCGGGGTAGCGCTCGGGGTGGTCGGACAGCAGCTTGTGTATGACGAGTGAGCCATCGGGTCGCCGCGCCACGATGTCCGTGAACGTGCCGCCACGGTCGATCCAGAATTGCCAGAGATTCAAAGAAGAGGTCATGGGAAGTGCGCCGCGAGGTCGCCGGGGAAATAGTTGATTATTTTGCTAGGATATGTAAACCTAAATTTCCGTGCTGTCCGTATGAATTTTAGGTAGGGAGTCCGTCCGTGCGCTTAACCACCAAAGGCCGCTACGCCGTCACCGCCATGCTTGATCTGGCCTATCATAGCGAAAAAAGGCCGGTGACTTTGACCGACATTGCCAAGCGCCAGCACATCTCGCTGTCGTATCTGGAACAACTGTTTGCCCGCCTGCGCCGTTCCGGCATGGTGGAGGGCGTCAGGGGACCAGGCGGCGGTTATCAACTGAGCCGCGATCCCAGCCAGATCAGCGTCGCCGACATCATCGCCGCCGTCGATGAAACCATCGACTCGACCCGCTGCGGCGGCAAGGGCAATTGCCAGAACCATCAGCCCTGCCTGACCCACGACCTGTGGATGGGCTTGAGCGACCAAATCCGCCAGTATTTGGACTCAATCAGCTTGCAGGACGTGCTACAGCGCAAGACCGTGCGCCAAGTGGCCGAGCGCCAAGACAAGCAGGCGTCGAGCCTGGGCGTGGAAGTCGTGCTGCACCGCGATTTGGAACTGCGGATGTGAACCCCCCCTTCAATGATCTACCTGGATCACAACGCCACCACCCCGCTGGACGAGCGGGTGCTGGAGGCGATGCTCCCCTATTTAAAGGCGTTTTACGGTAACGCCTCCGGGCTGTACCGGCTGGGGCGGCTCAGCCGGAGCGCCGTCGATACCGCCCGCCAGCAAGTGGCGGCTTTGGTGGGCACCGAAGCTTCCGAAGTTATTTTCACCAGCGGCGGGACCGAGGCCAATAATCTGGCGCTCAAAGGCTTGGCCTTTGCCGCCGCACCCGGCACGATTCTAACCGGACCCACCGAGCATCCCTCGGTGGCCGAGCCGCTGAAATTCCTGGCGGCACGCGGCTGGCGGGTGGCAACGCTTCCGGTAGACTGCAACGGCCAACCGGATATTTCCTGGTTCAACGAACTTCCCGCCGCTGCCCTCCGCTTCGCCACGCTGATGCTCGCCAACAACGAAACCGGCGTCATCCACGACATTGCCCCCATCGCCGAGAAGGTCCGCGAACGCGGCGGTGTCTTCCACGCCGACGCGGTGCAGGCGGCGGGCAAAATCCCGGTCGATTTCAAAGCCTCCGGCGCCCATTTACTCACCCTGTCGGCCCACAAGCTGTACGGTCCCAAGGGCGTCGGCGCTTTGATTGTCGACCGTTCCGTTCCCCTTGAAGCCTTATTACATGGCGGCGGGCAAGAAAACGACCGGCGCGGAGGCACGGAAAACGTGGCTGGGATTGTTGGTTTCGGTAAAGCAGCAGAATTGGCTTTGGCCGAACTGGACGAACGGCGGTCGCATCTGTGGGCGCTACGCCAGCGGTTGGAAACGGGCTTGAAAGAACTGCGGGGACTCGCCATTTTCGCCGAGCGGGCCGAGCGCCTGCCCAATACCACGCAATTCGGCCTCGCCGGTTACGACGGCGAAATGTTGGTGATGAATTTGGATCGGCGGGGCTTCGCGGTGTCCAGTGGGTCGGCCTGTGCCAGCGGCGCGGGCGAGCCTAGTCCGGTGTTGACGGCCATGGGCGTGGATGTGGAGACGGCCAAGGGGGCGGTGCGGGTCAGCTTGGGGAAGGGCAATACCGCACAGGACGTGGATCGGTTGGTCGAAACCCTTAAAAGCTTAACCGTGTAGGTTTGTAGGTCGGGCTTAAGATCAGAAGTCATTACGAGGTAACACATGGCTATCACAATCACCGAAAAAGCCGCCGCCCAGGTGGCGAAGCAATTACAGAAACGCGGCCAAGGCTTAGGTCTTAGGCTTGGCGTGAAAAAATCCGGCTGCACCGGGTTCGCCTACGTGGTGGATTACGCCGACGCCACGGAGCCGGATGACCAAGTGTTCGAACAGCACGGCGTGAAAGTCTTCGTCCGGGAATCCGACCTGTCCGCGCTGAACGACGTCGAGGTGGACTACCGCCGGGAAGGCATCAGCGAGGCGTTCAGATTCCATAACCCCAATATCACGGCGACCTGCGGTTGCGGCGAAAGCTTCGCCGTTTAAATGCCCGTTGCTTACGTCTCTCAACGCAGGATGGGTGGAGCCTAGCGAAACTCATCACATCGGGTTAGGCGGCATAATGAGTTACGCTATCGCTCCACCCATCCTATGATCCCCCATATTTCAAATTGGACACGGTTTAAATCCCCGTTTCTTACGTCTCTCAGAAAATTCCAGTAAAATCCGTGGGTTCAACCCGGCCCACGGTTTTGAACAGAAACCCCGCCGGTTTCCCATTCATACACGACAAGACACTTAGGAAAATCCATGGCGATAGAGCGCACCATTTCCATCATCAAACCCGATGCCGTAGCCAAGAACGTGATCGGTGAAATCTACAGCCGCTTCGAGAAGGCTGGCCTCCAGATCATCGCGGCCAAGATGCTGCACCTCAGCCGCGAACAGGCGGAAGGCTTCTACGCCGTCCACAAGGAACGCGGCTTCTTTAACGATCTGGTCAGTTTCATGATCTCCGGCCCGGTCATCGTGCAGGTGTTGGAAGGCGAGGACGCCATCGCCAAGCACCGCGAAGTCATGGGCGCCACCAACCCGAAGGATGCCGCCCCCGGCACCATCCGCGCCGATTTCGCCGTGAGCATCGACGAGAACGCGGTCCACGGTTCCGACGGCCCGGACACGGCGGCTCAGGAAATCGCCTATTTCTTCCAGCCGAATGAACTCTGCCCCCGCACCCGTTAATCCGGGCGAAACAATCAACCTGCTCGGTCTCGACCGGCAGGCCATGGAAGCGTTTTTCGTCGAGATCGGCGAGAAACCCTTCCGGGCCTCCCAGTTGTTGCAATGGATTCATCAGCGCGGCGTCGATGACTTCGCCCTGATGACCAACCTCAGCAAGGCGCTGCGGACCAAGCTCAGCGAGACCTGCGAAATCCGCGCCCCGGAGATCGTGCTGGCCCAGCAGTCGGCGGACGGCACCTGTAAGTGGGTGCTGCAAATGGACGAGCGGAACCGCATCGAGACCGTCTACATCCCCGAGGAAGGCCGGGGCACCCTGTGCGTGTCCTCGCAGGTGGGCTGTGCGCTGGAATGCTCGTTCTGCTCCACCGCCCGGCAGGGCTTCAACCGGAATCTTTCCACGGCGGAAATCATCGGTCAGGTCTGGGTGGCGCAACGGGAATTGGGCGTGGGTGCCGTGACCAACGTGGTGCTGATGGGCATGGGCGAACCCCTGCTCAACTTCACCAACGTGGTGGCCGCGACCAACCTGATGCTGGACGACTTTTGCTACGGCCTTTCCAAACGGCGGGTGACGCTCAGTACGTCTGGCGTGGTGCCGGCCTTGGATCGACTGGCCGAAGTCAGCGACATCAGTTTGGCCGTGTCCCTGCACGCGCCGACCGATGAACTCCGCAACGAGTTGGTGCCGATCAACCGCAAGTACCCCATCAAGGAATTGCTGGACGCCTGCAAGCGTTATGTCGGCAAGGACGCACGGCGCAAGGTGACGTTCGAGTACGTTATGCTGGACGGCGTGAACGATTCGCCCGCCCACGCCAAGGCGCTGATTCGCATCCTCAGCCACGTCCCGTCGAAGGTGAACCTGATACCCTTCAATCCGTTCCCCGGCACGGAATATCGCGGCTCCAGCCCGGACACGATCCGTAGGTTCAGCGAAATCTTGCACGGCGCGGGGCTGATTTCGACCACCCGCAAGACCCGTGGCGGCGACATCGACGCGGCCTGCGGGCAATTGGTGGGCAAGGTCAACGACCGCACCCGAAGGACCATCCGCTTGCACGCGGCGTCCCCATGAGGTGGTGGCGGGTTCCGTTGGTGATGGCGATAGCCGCGCCCCTGGTGGCCTGCTCGTGGTTTTCTTCCCATGATGATGCGGTTCCGGTGCGGGCCAACGACCCGCTCAGCGAGTTGAGCGCGTCCCAGATTTACATCGAGAAAGGTGTGCGCTACATGGAGGATGGCTATTACGACATCGCCCTGCGGGACTTGAAGCGGGCCGTCGAATTGGATGACGACAACAGCGAGGCTTACAACGCCTTGGGTGTCCTCTACCAGAAGGTGGACGACTTCGCCAACGCCGAGGCCAGCTTCAAGAAGGCCGTGGCGCTCAAGGCGGACAATTATGGGGCGCGTAACAATTATGGCCGTTTCCTGTGTGGTCGGGGCAAATACCCGGAAGCCTTCGCGCAGTTCCACCAGGTGATCGGCAACAAGCTGTACGGCACGCCTTGGATACCGCTGACCAACGCCGGCCTGTGCGCCCATGCCGCCGGGAAAAAGACCGACGCCGAAAGCTACCTGCGGGAAGCGCTGGACATGCAGCCCAATTTCCCCCCGGCATTGTTGGAGATGGCGCGATTAAGTCAGGAGGCCGGGCAGCACATGTCGGCGCGGGCCTTCCTGGAGCGTTATTTTTCCATCGCGGGCAGAACCCCGGAATCCGTGCAACTGGGCATCGACATCGAAAATTCCTTGGGCAATCAGACGGGGGCCGAAGAATACGCCCGTACCCGTCGGCATATGCGGGTGCGGTCGCCCCAGCCCGGGACTTCTCCGTAAGTTTCATAACGACAACATGCCCAGGCTAGGGCGTTTCCATTCATCAAGGTGGATTGATGGCTGACAAGATTCAAGCGATCCGGGGGATGCACGACATCCTGCCGGACCAGACCCCCCGCTGGCACCACGTCGAGGCGGTGCTGCGCCGCGTGATGGCGGCTTATGGCTATCGGGAAATCCGGCTGCCCCTGGTGGAAAAGACCGAGTTGTTCAAGCGCTCCATCGGCGAAGTGACCGACATCGTCGAGAAGGAGATGTACACCTTCGAGGACCGCAACGGCGACTCCCTGACCCTCCGTCCCGAGGGCACCGCCGGGTGTCTGCGGGCCTGCCTGGAACACGGCCTGCTGCACAACCAATCCCACCGGCTGTGGTACACCGGGGCGATGTTCCGCCACGAGCGCCCGCAGAAGGGCCGCTATCGCCAATTCCACCAACTGGGCGTGGAAGCCTACGGCATGGCCGGGCCGGACATCGACGCGGAATTGATCCTGTTGTGCCGTCGGCTGTGGTCGGAACTCGGCATCGCCCACAAGCTGGAACTCCAGATCAACTCCTTAGGGACAGTGGACGAGCGGCTCGCCTACCGGGCCAAGCTGGTGGAGTATTTCAGCGCCCACTTCGACACGTTGGACGAGGACAGCCGCCGCCGATTGGAAACCAACCCGCTGCGCATCCTGGACAGCAAGAACGAAAACCTGCGGGATGTCATCGCGGGTGCCCCGGTGCTGACCGAGGAACTCAACGACACTTCCCGCGCCCATTTCGACGCGTTGCGCGGTTTGCTGGACGAGGCGGGCGTTTCCTACGTGGTCAATCCCCGGCTGGTGCGTGGGCTGGATTATTACTCCCGCACCGTGTTCGAGTGGATCACGACCGAACTCGGCGCCCAGGGCACGGTCTGCGCCGGGGGCCGTTACGATGGCTTGGTTGAGCAATTGGGCGGGCGGGATTCCACCGCCGTCGGCTTCGCGTTAGGGATGGAGCGGCTGATTGACTTGCTGGACGAGCCGGAGCGCTTCGAAGCGGCGGCCAACGCCCACGCCTATCTCATCAGCGTGGGCGAACGGGCTGAACGCGCCGCCATCCGCTTGGCCGAGAATCTGCGCGACGCCTTGCCGAATCTCCGCCTGCAAATGAACTGCGGTGACGGCGGCTTCAAGAACCAATTCAAGCGGGCCGACAAGAGCGGCGCCCAAGTGGCATTGATTCTCGGCGACGACGAAGCGCGGGATCAAACCGTCGGTGTCAAGCCCCTGCGGGGCGATGGCGCACAGACCACATTGGCCCAGGCGGAATTGGCGGCTTATTTGCAGGCGTTGATTTAGGCGTAGGGTGGGTGGGCGTGCCTAAGCCGACTCGGTTTTCAAAACCGAGTCGGCTTTACGCGGGTGGGTTACGGCGCAGGCACAGCACAGCCAACAGGAATATCTCATCCCTTAAAATGTGCGCCTTCACCCATCCTATTTTGGTTGAATAGATTTGTAATCACTCGTGTAGAGCATCGAGACTCCGATGGAAATTTACGAAAACGAAGAAGAGCGCTTGGAGGCCGTCCAGCGCTGGTGGAAAGAAAACAAGCAGTCCATGTTTGGCGGTTTGCTGTTGGGCGTGGCCGTCGTGGTGGGCTGGAATATGTGGCAGGGAAACCATCTCGCCACGGCGGAGCAGGCGTCCAACCTGTACCAGCAGATGACGCAAGCCAGCGAGGCCAAGCAGGCCGAACCCGCCCAAAAGCTCGCCGAGCGCATCATCCAGCAATATGGTTCCAGCGCCTACGCCGAATACGCCCGGCTGTTCCTCGCCAAGTTCAAGGCCGAGGCGGGCGACCTCCCGGCGGCGAAGAAGCTGTTGGAAGAGGCGTTGGCGAAGAGCGGTGACGACAATCTCAAGCATGTCGCCCGGCTGCGATTGGGGCGGGTGATGCTGGCCTCGGGCGAAGTCGAGTCGGCGCTGAAACTGATCGAACCCGCCGCCAATCAGCAAAGCGGCAAGTTCGCCGGGCTGTACGAAGAACTGAAGGGCGATTTGTTCGCGGCGGCGAAGCGGCCCGACGACGCCCGCAATGCCTATGAAAAAGCCAAGGAACAGGGCGCCAATTCACCGCTCCTGGAACTCAAGCTCAACGACCTGCCGGCGGTTCCCGGCGCGGCGTCCTGATGCGCTTGCGCCTGCCCCTATTGCTGCTGGGCGCGGCCTTGCTGGCGGGCTGCGCCGAATTCGGCGCGGTCCAAGAGTTGTACTCGTCGGTGCAAGGACTCATCGGCGGGGCCGACAACGCCGAGCCGCCCAACGAACTCAAGCCCCTGGAGCCTTCCGTCAAGCTGACCGTGCTGTGGGACGAGACCATCGGCGATGGCTACGACGGTCAGGCCGTGAACCTCGTGCCCGCCGTCACCGAGGACAAGGTGTTCGCCGCCGACCGCAAGGGCACGGTTCAGGCCCATGGCCGGGCCAGGGGCGAAAAGCTGTGGTCCGTGGATTTGGACATGCCGTTCTCCGCCGGGCCGGTGGTGGCGGGCGACAACGTCCTGCTCGGCACCAGCAACGGCGAGTTGGTGGCCCTCAGCGGTGCCGATGGCTCGATGGTTTGGAAGGCCGGTCTATCTTCCGAAATTCTGGCCTTGCCGCAGGTGAAGCGCGGTACCGTGATCGTGCGGACCAGCGATGGCCGGATCACCGCCTTGGAAGAGACCTCCGGCGGTACCCGCTGGAGCTACGAACGCACCGTGCCCCCCTTGTCGGTGCGCGGTCTCGGTTCGCCCGCCATCGCGGGCGACTTGGTGCTGGACGGCTTCGGCGGCGGCAAGCTCATCGCCCTCGCCTTGAAGGACGGCAAAGCCGCCTGGGAAACCACGGTGGCCGTTCCCCACGGACGCTCGGAAATCGAGCGGCTGGTGGAAATGGACGCCGACCCGCTGGTGAAGGGCGACACCGCCTATGTCAGCGGCTATCAGGCCGGCGTGGCGGCGGTCAGCCTCAGCGATGGCGATGTGCTGTGGCGGGAGGGCAAGGTGTTCTCCGCCCATGGCATGGCGGGAGATCGTCGTTCCTTGTTCCTGAGCGATGCGTCCAGCGATGTCTGGCAGTTGGATACCCGCAGCGGGGCCGATTTGTGGAAGCAGGCCGAATTGCATCAGCGGCGGCTGACCGTGCCCGTGTTGTTCAAGGACCGCTATGTGGTGGTCGGCGATTTCGAAGGCTATTTGCACGTCTTGTCCAAAGATGACGGTAGCCTGGTGGGCCGCGTCCAGGTGGGCGATGAACCCATCCGGGTCGCGCCCGTGGAATTCGGCGACATTCTTTATGTTTACACGGAAGGCGGTGTCCTCGCCGCCGTTGCGATGGAGTAGCCATGTTATCCGTAGTCGCCCTGGTGGGCCGTCCCAATGTCGGCAAATCCACCCTGTTCAATTACCTCACCAAGACCCGCGACGCCCTGGTGGCGGACTATCCGGGCCTGACCCGTGACCGCCAATATGGCCGGGTCCGGCGCGGCACCAAGGATTTCTTCGTGGTCGATACCGGCGGCATCGTCGATACTGGCGCGGGCATCGACGAGCAGGCCATGCGCCAGGTGCAGTACGCCTTGGAAGAAGCCGACGCCATCCTGTTCCTGGTGGACGCCCGCGACGGCCTGAACATCGGCGACGAGGCCATCGCCGAGCGCTTGCGCCGGATCGGCAAGCCGATTTTCCTGGTGGTCAACAAGATCGACCGGGCCGATTTGGCGGTCGCGGCGGGCGAGTTCCACGCGCTGGGCTTGGGCGAGCCGCACGCCATTTCCGCCTCCCACGCGCTGGGCGTCGATGCCCTGCTGAATGTGGTCGAGTCCCGTCTGCCGACGCCCGAATCCGATGAATCGGCGCAGGACGCGGACGGCATCCGCATCGCTGTGGTGGGCAAGCCGAATGTCGGCAAGTCCACCCTGGTCAATCGCATCTTGGGCGAGGAGCGGGTGGTGGTGTTCGACCAGCCCGGCACCACCCGCGACAGCGTTTACATTCCCTTCGAGCGGCGCGGCCAGCGCTACACCTTGATCGACACCGCTGGTATCCGGCGCCGGGGCAAGGTCGGCGAGACCATCGAGAAGTTCAGCGTCATCAAGGCGCTGCAAGCCATCGAGAAGGCCAACGTGGTGATCTACTTGATCGACGCCCGCGAGGGCATCACCGATCAGGACGCCAACCTGTTGGGGATGGTGCTGGAGATTGGCCGGGGACTCATCATCGCCGTGAACAAATGGGATGGGCTCAGCCCCGAGCTAAAGGACGAGGTGAAGCAGCAGATTGACCTGCGGTTGTCGTTTGTCGATTTCGCGGAGAAATATTTCATCTCGGCCCTGCACGGGACCAATGTCGGCCATTTGTACGAGGCCGTGCATGAGGTCTACGCGGCGTCGATGCTGGACATGTCCACCCCGCGCCTGACCCGCATCTTGCAGGACGCCCTCGCCGCGCATCAGCCGCCGCTGGTACGGGGGCGCCGCATCAAGCTGAAATACGCCCACCAGGGCGGCCAGAATCCGCCAATCATCATCATCCACGGCAACCAGACCGACGATGTGCCCGGCAGCTACAAGCGCTATTTGATAAACGTGTTCCGGGAAACGCTGGACATCCACGGCACGCCCATTCGAATTGAGTTCCGGGGCGGCGAGAATCCCTTCAAGGGCAAGCGCAACGAGTTGACCGAGCGGCAGATCAAGAAGCGCCGCCGGTTGATAAAGCATGTGAAGAAGTGAATGAAAACCGGGGCGGAATCCCCGGTTTTTTGTGGGTGGCTATAAACCTTGTAGGTTGGGCTTCAGCCCGACTCCGAGCGGTAGCGTCGGGCTAAAGCCCAACCTACACAGCTAAACCGGGTCAGTTTTTCTAGCGCCGGAAAACCAAGTTGAGAATGACCAGCAAAATGACGGCGCCCAGCACCGCCGTGATGAAGCTGATGAAGGACGTGGGCCGTTCGACGCCAGGGGCGCCGCCGAAACCCGCCCGGTCGGCAATCCAGCCGCCAAGGAAGGCGCCAATGATGCCCACCGCGATATTGGCCAAGAGGCCCATCTGCTGATTCTGCCCGACGATGATGCTGGCGATCCAGCCCGCGAAGCCACCGAAAATAATCCAAATCAACGCATTCATAACACCCTCCTTGGTGTGGGACCGACGGGCCGAGTCAATGTGCCGCCGGGTTGTTCTGCCCCTCCGACTTTACCGCCTGGCGCGGAAAAACGCCCTCAGTAAATCCCCGCATTCCCCGCCCAGCACGCCGCCCGCGACTTCGATCCGATGGTTGAGGAAATCCACGTCGGCCAGTTGCAAGGCGCTTTCCACCGCGCCGCGTTTGGGGTCGGTGGCGGCGTACACCAGCCGCTTCACCCGCGCATGGGAAATGGCGCCCATACACATGACGCAGGGTTCGAGGGTGACGTAGAGGGTGGTATCGACCAAGCGGTAATTGCCGAGTTTTTCGCCCGCCGCACGCAGGGCGACGATTTCGGCGTGGGCGGTGGGGTCGTTCGTCGAGATGGGGCAATTCCAGCCCTCGCCGACGATTTCAACGTCCTTCACCAGCACCGCGCCCACGGGCACCTCGCCGAGTTCCCGCGCCCGCTCGGCGAGGGTGAGGGCGTGGCGCATCCAGTGTTCGTCTACAAGAAGTTGCTCTGAAGGCAGGGGAGGGGGGACTAAATCCTCATTTGAGTCCCCCTCGCCCCAACCCTCTCCCGCGAGGAGAGGGGGCACGGTCACTCCCACTCGATGGTGGCCGGTGGCTTGCCAGAAATATCGTAAACCACCCGTGAAATCCCCGCGACTTCGTTAATGATCCGGCGCGAGACCAGATCGAGAAACTCATACGGCAGATGCGCCCAGCGGGCCGTCATGAAGTCGATGGTTTCCACCGCCCGCAGCGCCACCACATAGTCATAGCGCCGCCCGTCGCCCATCACGCCCACCGACTTGACCGGCAGGAACACCGCGAAGGCTTGGCTGGTTTTGTCGTACAGGTCGTGGCGGTATAGCTCTTCGATGAAAATCGCGTCGGCCCGCCGCAGCAGATCTGCGTAGTCCTTATTCACCTCGCCGAGGATGCGGACGCCCAGGCCAGGACCGGGGAAGGGATGGCGGTAAACCATTTCGTAGGGCAGGCCGAGTTCCAAACCCATCTGCCGCACCTCGTCCTTGAACAGTTCCCGCAGCGGCTCCACCAGCTTGAGCTTCATGTGTTCCGGCAGCCCGCCCACGTTGTGGTGGGATTTGATGACGTGGGCCTTGCCGGTCTTGGAACCCGCCGATTCGATCAC
>NZ_JBTEKS010000027.1:0-22949 GCF_054333355.1 Methylomagnum sp.
GATTGTCGCACCAGTCCAGCGTGCCCGCCTCCAGCGCGTCTGTGTACAACCACGGATGGTCATGCCCCTGCCCGACAATCAAAACATTCCGTTCCAAATCCTTGCGCAGCACATACCACGCTTCCTGATCCGCCCCCTTGATGCCGCCCACCCCGAAACCGCGCCGCTGCCCGAGCGTGTAATACATCAGACCCTCGTGGCGACCGACGATTTCACCTTCGGGCGTCTGGATTTCGCCGGGCTGGGCGGGCAAGTAGCGTTGCAGGAATTCCTTGAACCGGCGCTCGCCGATGAAGCATATCCCGGTGCTGTCGCGCTTGCGGGCATTGTCGAAACCGGCCTTCACGGCGATGGCCCGCACCTCCGGCTTTTCCATCCCGCCGATGGGAAACAGCGTGCGGGACAACTGCGGCTGGCCGAGGGTGTAAATGAAATAGCTTTGGTCCTTATTACCATCCATACCTTTCAGCAGCCTGAACCGCCCGTCATGTTGATCGACACGAGCGTAATGGCCGGTGGCGATGAGGTCGGCGCCCAGGTCTTGGGCGTAATCCAGGAAGGCTTTGAACTTGATTTCTTTGTTGCAGAGGATGTCCGGGTTGGGCGTGCGCCCGGCGGAGTATTCGCGCAGGAATACCTCGAATACGTAGTCCCAATATTCGGCGGCGAAATTGACCGTCTTGAGCGGGATGCCCAGCCTATCGCACACGCCCTGCGCGTCGGCCAAATCTTCTTTCGCGGTGCAATATTCGGTGCCGTCGTCCTCCTCCCAGTTCTTCATGAAGAGGCCGGTGACTTCGTAGCCCTGTTCCAGCAGCACCAGCGCGGTCACGGAGGAATCCACGCCGCCGGACATGCCGACGATGACTTTCTGCGCCATGGGTCAGGCCGACTGGAATTTGAAGGCGGACAAGGGATAGCGCTCGCCCGCGAGGTAATCCTCGACGCAGCGCATCACCAAGGGGCTGCGGTGCATGGCGCGGCGCTCGGCCAGTTCGTCCGGGCTGAGCCAGACGGGGCGTTCGATGCCGTCATCCAAGGGCGCGTCCGGCTCGTGGCGTTCGGGCGTCCCGGCGATGGCGAGGCGCAGATAGGCGATGGTCTGGTTGGGATGCTGCCAGAGATAGCCGCCGACCAGATAGTCGGGCCGGATGTGCCAGCCGGCTTCCTCGAAGGCTTCGCGGATTACGGCTTCGGTGACGGACTCGCCGCCTTCCAAATGTCCGGCGGGCTGGTTGATGACCAGGGTGCCCTCGGCGTCCCGCTCCTCGACGAACAGGAAGCGCCCGTCGCGTTCGACGATGGCGGCGACGGTGACGCGGGGGCGGGGGGATTGGATTTCGGTTGGATGCATGGTGGCGGTGGATTGGGATGGGTGCGGGAGGCGGGTTTATCCCCTTTTATTCGGGCGCAAGTCAAGGGGTCGCGGTACGGTTCCGCGCGGAACGTCTGTCGATGCTGATTTTACGCAATTCGCTTGGGTTGGACTTGGCGAGCGGTTCAAACAGCCACCACTTACGCTTCGCTGGGGCAGTTGATGAATATTCTGACGGCAGTTACAGGTGGCCTTGATTACAATACACTGCGAACTGTTCCTCTCGTCCGGTGCCTGTCTCTCCAAATAGGCCATCATGTTCACCACCGCTGGGGAAGGTCGGAATGTCGCAATCCAATTGGCTCGCTAGATTTCTTATATGTCGCCGTATTACGGAACCCGACGAGAGACCGCTGTATGCCTACAAGTGCAGCGATAGAAATTATGAAGAACTGCGCGTCTTGATCGGGGAAGCCATCGGCCCAGCCTCAAAACCAGGGTACTGTCAGACCCCAAGCTTTCAGAAATTATTTTGTTTATTTGCCGCCGAAACATGGCGGCGTCACCATGCGGGTGGAGTATGGAGATGGGACACGGTTTTTGAAGCCGTCGGCCAAACCGCGCCGCACACCCTCACCCGCGTCTGGGATTGGGTGGATAGCGGCTTGCGGTATTGGGGGCGTCCGCTGTTGAGAGGCCAGCACGGCGACCGGAAGTTCTTGCTCACCATCATCTGCGAAGGCGGCCTGCTGCCGTTGAGCTTGCTGCAACAGGAAAATTCCAGCCTCAACCAATACCTCCGCGAACTGCTGGCCGAACACCACCAGCAACGCCACTCACCCCACTTCGAGCTGGCCGCGCTGGCCCGACAAACCGCCCTGCTCCGCCTGCCCAAATCCTTGCATCAAGACATTGTTTACCGGCTCAGCGGCGACTTGATTCAGTCGGTCGTGGACTTGCAGGCCAAGGTCGCTGACGCGGTTGATCCCATCGCCGCCCTGGACACTCAGGATCAAAAATGGCGCAACGCTCTGCCGGTCTCCCTAGAGGACGAGGCGGTCAAGGCGTTGCTGGGCGGCTTGATGCGTCAGGCCAAGACGCTGGCGCTAGTGGCCCAGCAGCGCTTGGGCTGGCGGCGGTGGCTGATTGCCGAGGGCGAGGATTGGACGTTGGAGAGTCGGCTGGAATTGCCCGCCTTCATCACCGGAGCCAGTTTGCGGGCCTGGACCCACCGGGACCAGCATCCGCCCCGCTTGCGCTTGTTGCTGCGGGGCGCAACAGGCATGGAAGCCGTCGCCCGCTTGACACGCACTCAGGGCGAGAGCGAGGCGGCGCGGTATCGCGTGGAGGTGCTGCGCCAGCAGGGCATCCGCCGCACCGGGCTGGACGCCGCGAGAATCCCCAGTCTATGGCTCAGCGATGGCGACCTGGAAACGGAGTTGCCCATTGGTGGCGGGTTCGAGCTTGGCGATTTGCCGTGGGTATTCGTCGAGCGCGATTCGGACCAGGAATGGCTGGCGGAAGGCTCGGCACGAACCAAGGCACCCCAGGCTTGGGTGCTGGCGCCCGCCGGGTGTTCGTTCACCGAATTGGAAGGCGCTTGCGACGTCAAGGGAGGCGCGACGCGATGGGAGCGGACGCTTTATCGGGTGCGTGGCCGGGTTCGCTTCGGTTTGCCCACGGGCGAGTCGTGCCTGATTCAATGCGCGGCGGAATCGGATAGTCAGGAAGAATGGCTATTGAGCGGCAATAGCCTTGCCCTGGCCTTAAACCCAGCGCCGGTGTTCCTGGGGATGCCCAAGCTGAAGACGCTCACGCCGAATGGCCCTGGCACGCCGGCTCGATCCGGCCCGTTGGAATGGCGTTCTCTGTCCGCGCCCAACGCGGCGTGGAGCCGGGATTTAACGGCCTGTGCCGGTGAGGTGTGGATTCGCGCCTTTGACCCCGAAACCCAATCTCTCAGGATGCGGCGTCAAGCCGAAGTGTTGCCCTGTGGCGCTTCGGTGGAAATACTTCAAATAGGCGACCCAGCCAAACCAGGCGTAATGCACTTGGCGGGATTGCGCGGGGCGATGCTCGCCGTATTGCCTCAGGCCGGATGCCGGATCGATGTGGAATCCGTCGATAACGCCTGGCAAATCCATTGTTCGGCCAATTCTGGGCTGCCCATCACCCAATTTCCGCTTGAACTGCGCTGGCCGACAGGGCAGAAACTCACGTTGCTATTGCCGTTTCCTTGCCGGGGTGCGGCATTTGCGCGCGGGGGCAAAGTCTTGGGTGACGGTCCTGTGGCATTGGGCAGGCTGGGGGCGGTGCAGGCCGTGGCGCAAAGCCCCGGCGGTGGCAATGGCTTTTGGTTGGAGGCCACCGTCAAGGCGGATGGCGACAGCCAACTCCACCGCAAGCTGTGGCTGCGGGAGACATTGAAGCCCAGCGGCAACGGGCGCGTGCAATTCGAGCTACACCGCTGGGAGGAGCGGCTGGATTCCCTACTGGCGATGACCCGCAAACTGGACGCCAGCGCTGGCGTGGAAATCCGCGACCGGACGAGGGTGGCCGCCAAACTGAAAGTGGCCCGCTTCGATGTGGAGTTTCAGCCGGACCGGGACAACTGCCGCGTAGCGCTATCCAAAACGGCCGTTGGCCGTCTGGAAATGGATTGGCAAAGCCGCGTCACGGTGAAAATGATCCCCCTTTGGAATCCCGGTGCCGAACCGACGATCCTGTGCCGCGATGAAGAAGAATCGGTGGTGGCTTGGCAGGTTCCCGAGACCCTGCCGCCGGGGCCTTGGTGGCTGCTGGGCTGCGATGGGGACTGGGCGCGGTTCCGGCCCATGCTATGGATGGTTCATGGTGCCGCCGAGGTCGCCACGGACACCCCGGATGGATTTACCGTGTCGTCGTTGATCCAGGCCGTTTGCTCCCCCGACGAAACCCGCCCCGACCGGATGCGCGAACTGGCCGAGGCGCTGGCCCAGAATCCGGCGCATCCCGATTGGGCCGGGGTGTTCGAGTATTGCAAGCTGGCCCGGACCTATCCCACCAGCGCCCTGGACCTCTTGCCCGCTTTGGCCCGCCATCCCGAAGCCATGGCCCTGGCCTTGCTCCGCAGTTCGGAGGAGCAGTTCGACACCGTGTGGTCCTTGGCTCATCAACTGCCGTTTTCCTGGCATCTGCTACCGGCGCGAAGCTGGCGGACAGCGGCCCGGCGGCATTTCGCTCACCTCCGCGACGCTTTGGTTGGCTTTGATACCGATGATGCGATGCGCTTTGGACTCTTTGAGGGGTTCCGGAAGCGGGCCGTGGGGCGGCAAGCGTTGTTCAGCCCGTTGTGTGATTGGATGCAAGAAGCCGTATTTCCCAACCAACCCATCAATCGGATGAGCGAACTATCCCTTGCCAAAAGGGAGCCGGAAAAGCTGAATCAGATCATTGGCACCTATGAACAAAACCTGCAGCGGGACGGGAAAGGCGAAGCATGGACACAAGGGCCAATAGTTCTGGAAATGGCTGAACTGCCGGACTTTCCAAAAAGCAGGCGCTATCTGAATCTTCACTTTGCATTCCGTGCCGTGCGCTGCGCCCCCTTTGTCGCCGCCCATTTCAACCTGAGCGACAAAGCCTGTCCCGAAGACCTGCTGTTCGAACTGCGGCAATTGCGCGATTTCGACCGCGACTGGTTCGATCAGGTCTTCGCCATCGCCTTGTGCCTGGGTCTCGCCCAATCCGCTTTTACCTACCCCGGAAATCCATCATGAACGCCGCCGCCCAACCTTTTTATGCCGCCCTCGCCACCCAATTGAACCGGAGCGCCAGCCGCGCTGCCTTGGGTCTGTTGGGATTCCGCAGCGACCCTTTGCGCGAGCATTTGCGTGGCCTGTTCGAAAGCGCTCCCGGCACCCAGCATTCGTTCCTGGCCGATCCGGTGTTCGAGGCGATGTTCGGCTGGAAGCCCGCGCCCCAGACGCTCGGCCAATTGTCCGGGACGTTGCTGCATCCGGCCTTGGTGGATGCCTTGGTGAATCCGGCGCGAAACCGCAAGGATGAATCTCTAGTCGATCCGTGGGAGGGCGGACAACACCCATACCGTCATCAGTTGGAAGCCTGGCGGGCGCTGATCGAACAAACCCCGCCGCGTTCGGTGCTGGTGAGCAGCGGCACCGGTTCCGGGAAGACCGAGTGCTTCTTGATTCCCATCCTGAACGATCTAGCCCGCGAGGCCGAGCAACGCCCCGGCCCGCTGGTGGGCGTGAATGCGCTTTTTCTTTATCCCCTAAACGCCCTCATCAAAAGCCAGCGCGACCGCCTGACCGCGTGGACCGAACCATTCGGCGGCCAGCTCCGCTACTGCCTTTACAACGGAGAAACACCGCAACATTCCCCGCCACGGCACAAACGGGAATGGAACTGCGAGGTGCTGGGCCGCGATGAATTACGCGCCAGCCCGCCGCCCATCCTCGTCACCAACGCCACCATGCTGGAATACCTGCTGGTGCGTACTGACGACCGGCCCATCCTCAGCCAATCGCAAGGGCGCCTCCGTTGGATCGTCATCGACGAGGCCCACAACTACATCGGCTCCCAGGCGGCGGAACTCACGCTGTTGCTGCGCCGGGTGCTGCACGCCTTCGGTTGCCGGGCCGAACAGGTGCATTTCGTCGCCACCTCCGCGACGATTGCCAGCGACGGCGACCCAGCCAAAACCGAGGCCGACCTGCGCCGGTTCCTCGCCGACATCGCCGGGGTGGATGACAGCCGGGTCACGGTGGTGATGGGTGGCCGGGAAGTGCCGGACCTATCCAGATCCCTGAGCCGCTTGAACAAACCCCATTCCGGACTCGCCACCTTGAGCGGCCTCACCCCGGAAGCCCGCTACCAAACCCTCGCCGCCGACCCACGCCTCCGCCAACTCCGCGCCTGCTTGGTTGAGCGGGCCGCCTGCCTATCTGAGTTGGCGCGGGAAGCCTTCGACCAAGATACCGAAGACGCCCGCCGGGAAACCTTGGCCTTGCTCGACCTCTGCGCCCAGGCTTGGCTGGACAAAGGCAAGGACAAAAAGGAGCCATTCCTGCCCTTGCGCGGGCATTTCTTCCAACGCGCCCAAGATGGGTTATGGGCCTGTGCTAACGGGGCGTGTGATGGGCGGCGGGACACGCGGCTGGACGATCCACGCTGGGCATTCGGAAAGGTGTTCTTGGAACGGCGGCAACACTGCGACGTTTGTGGCAGCCCGGTGTTTGAACTGGTGCAGTGCAGCGAATGCGGGGCTGAGTATTTGTCCGCCACGGAAATCACCGAGCAAGGCATCGACACACTTAAACCCCGGCTGCACCGCCAGGACGAGGACGAATTCCAGCAGGACTTGGAGACGGAAGACAGCGACGGCGCCGAGGGTGAGGACATCGAGGCCGAGCCATCCGATGATCCCCAGCGGGGATCGCCCCACCTATTGATGGCGGGCAACGCCGACCATCCCACGAAAATGGCCTTGCTGCCCGATCACCAGCTAAAGAGTTGGAACGGGACGGAGGGCATCACTGTTTTTCTCCATACGGACACCACCCAGTGCCCATGCTGCCTGACGCGGGAGACCCAACGGAACCGCCCGCTGTTTTCGTCGATTCGTTTGGGGGCACCGTTCCTGCTGCAAACCGCCATCCCCACCTTGCTGCGACACATGAAGCCGTTCGACAAAACCGACCGGCTATTGCCCTGGGAGGGGAAGCGGCTCATCAGCTTTACCGACAGCCGCCAAGGCACCGCCCGCATCGCCGCCAAGCTGCAACAAGAGGCGGAACGCAATTATGTCCGTAGCTTGCTTTACCACACGGTGGCGGATCGGGCACGGCCCGCCGACAGTGAACGCCTCAACGAGCTACGTCAGGATGTGGCGAAATTTGAACAAGCCATCGCCGCCAACCCTTCCCTGCAAGACTTGCTCGGCAAGACCTTAGAAGAAAAGCGCAGCCAATTGGCGGAACAGTCAACGATCCCGCTAGGGCGATTGAGTTGGGGCGCAGCTATCAATCTCCTGCTAGCCACAGATGGCTTTGCCAAGCTGCTTCTTCCGCCATTCCAGGAGCAAACCTTTGGTGTGAATGAACGCTCGCTGGCCGAGCTTTGTCTGTGGCGGGAATTCCTATTCCGCCCGAAACGCCAATTCTCCATGGAGGGCTTGGGTCTGTTGCGGCTGGATTACCCGGCCTTGAACGACCTTTCCCAAGTCCCGCCGATTTTGGCGCAACGCGGGGTGAGCCTTGAGGAATGGCGGGATTTATTACGGGTCGCGCTGGATTTCGTAATCCGGGGCAGAACATCCGTCGCCATTCCCCGCGACATGATGCGCTGGATCGGTTATCCAGGAAGACCCACGGTCGTTATTCCTCCCGGCCAAGAAAAGCGCGGCAAACAACTCACCTGGCCGACTACCCGCACCGCCGTTAGCCGCCGCGCCCGCTTGGTGCGGCTGCTGGCCCACGCTTTCCAACTCGACCTGAACAACGACCGCCACCGGGCCGACATCGAGGAAATACTCATCGCTCTATGGCGGGCGGTGCAATCGTTGCTGAGCGCCACCGAAGGTGCCTACCGCCTCGACTTGGGATTACGGGCCGACATCGTGGAAGTCCGCGAGGCGTGGCTCTGCCCAGTCACCCGCCGCCTGCTGCCAGTCACCTTTCGCGGCCTTACGCCTTATCTGCCGGAATCGCCCGATATTGCCTTGGCCCGCTGCGAAAAATTCGCTTTGCCGACGTTGGCGAAACCCTTCTGGAATGGCGAAGAACCCGGCGAGCGTGAAGCTTGGCTGGAACACCAGCCCGACATCGTGCGGCTGCGCCGGTTGGGTGTATGGACCGACTTGAACGACCGCATCGTGGGATTCAGCCCATATTTGCGCTCGGTGGAACACTCCGCCCAAATTCCGGGGTCTCGGCTTTCCGAGCGCGAGAAGCAATTCAAAGCGGGCGAAATCAATCTACTGAGTTGCTCGACCACCATGGAAATGGGCGTCGATATCGGTGGCCTAACTGGCGTGGCGATGAACAATGCGCCACCCCATCCAGCCAATTTCCTGCAACGGGCGGGCCGCGCCGGGCGGCGCGGCGAAACCGCCGCCGTCAGTTTCACCCTGTGTAAAAGTAACCCACACGGCGAGGCGGTGTTCCGCAATCCCCTCTGGCCCTTCACCACGCCCTTGGCGATGCCCAAGGTATCGCTGCAAAGTCAGCGTATCGTACAGCGCCATATCAACGCCTTGAGCTTGGCGGCGTTCCTGGCGCAAGCCCCGGACGACATTCCACACTTGCGGGCGGGCTGGTTCTTCGAAGCGGCGAACGATACCCAAAGCGCACCTTGGGCAACATTTCAGGATTGGCTTAAGGGTGCGGAGGAGAATGAACGCGCACAGCGGGGTATCGAGGCTCTGCAAAAACGCACCTGCCTGGAGGGTCGCCCCGTCCGGCAAGTGCTGGCGTCCGCCGCCGCGATGATCGAGCAGGCCCGTAGTGATTGGCAGAGGGAAGTCGAAGCCTTGCTGGACAACCTTAAAGAGGTCGAAACCCGCGACAAAAATAGCCGACCGGAAAAAGCTATCAACTTGCAACTGGAACGGATTCGCAAGGAATACCTGCTGGGCGAATTGGCGAACCGTGGGTTCCTGCCGGGCTATGGCTTTCCCACCGGCGTGGTGTCGCTGCTCACGACGACCATGGAAGACTTCAGCCGGAAACAGAAGAACGACCGGGAGGAACGGGAAGACAACCGCACCCGCCGATCTGGCTCGCCCTCCCGCGATTTGGCGTTGGCGATCCGCGACTACGCCCCCGGTACCGACACCGTGCTGGATGGGCGGGTCTACCGCAGCGGCGGCGTGACGCTTAATTGGCAGATTCCACAGGACATGGAAGCTGGACCGAAAATCCAGTCCCTGCGCTGGGTGTGGCGCTGCCAGAACTGCGGCGGCTGTGGCACTTTGCCCACCCGCCTGGAATCCTGCCCACACTGCGGCGAAAGCAACGCGGCAAAATTGACCCGCTACGAATACCTGCAACCCGCCGGTTTCGCCGTCAACATCCGTCACGAACCCCACAACAACATCGCCACCCCGCAATATATCCCGGTGCGTGACCCACTCATTTCCCTGGCGGGCGCGGCGTGGCTGGCTTTGATCTCCGCCGCCCTGGGCCGTTGCCGGATCAGCTCACGCGGCACGTTATTTCATCGCACCGATGGACTGCACGGGAAAGGCTACGCGCTGTGCTTGCGGTGCGGGTTCGCCGATTCCATGAACCCCGACGATACGCCACCCGACACACTGAGCGGTCATAAACGCCTGCGCGGCGGACGCAATAATGACCAGGAGCAGGAATGTCCCGGCAACCACGAGGCTGGGGCAATCAAGCCCAGTCTGCGCTTGGGGCAGGAAGCCCATACCGATGTGTTTGAACTGCAATTACAAAGCCTTTCCGGGCAGGACGACGGCAAGGAAAAACGCCGCGCCGCTTATTCGCTGGCCGTGGCTCTACGCCGCGCCCTAGCTCGGCAACTGGGCGTGGAAGAACGGGAAATCGGTTGTGCGGTGCAATCCAGCTTGGATGCGTCCGGCTTCAGCACCCCGTCGATTTATCTGTACGACACCGCCAGCGACGGCGCGGGCTACTCGACCCAAGCGATGGACTCCCTGAAGGCGCTGTTCGAATCGGCCAAGCGGGCGTTGGAATGCCCCCGCGATTGCGACACCGCCTGCCAAGCCTGCCTGCTGACCTATGATACCCAGCACCACATCGACGATCTGGATAGAAAAGCGGCTTTGGCCTTGCTGGACCAGACATTCCTCGACGCACTGGAACTGCCCGCCGAGTTAAAGGCGTTCGGCCCGGCGACCACCCTGGAAATGGAGTCATTGGGACTGGCGCTACGCCGGGAATCGCAACGCCACCCCGCCCGCGAAATCCGGGTCTACCTCGGCGGCGACGCCCGGCACTGGGAACCCCTGGCCTGGCGGTTGCGCGAAGACCTGCCGTCCATCCAGGCCATGGGCGCGGCGGTGCTATTCATTCTGTCCCGAACAAGCCTGGCAGCTTTGGACGATGCTCAGCGCGGCGAACTGGCGGCGCTTGTGACCGTATTGGGCGCGGAGGTGTGGGTGGCGGATAAGCCGCCGACGAGCGGCGGGTTGCCGCTGGCCTTGGCTCTCTCCAAGCCAGACCAAAGCACGCTTTGGGCTGGGACACAGGCCGACGCTTTGGCACCCTCCCCGGATTGGGGCAGCGGAAATGGAGGTGCACAATTTGTCCGTGCCCGCGACCCGCGTCCCTTAACCTCGATCCCGGCGGATTGGATACGCTTGCCCGTTGAGGCGCTACGCCCAGTGACCACTACGCTGGCGGAACTGCACATCGGCCAGGAACTCAATGGACCTCGCCACACCTTTGGGCCTAATGCTTGGCGGATAGTGTTGGCGAAAGCTCCGGCCCTGAAAGCTCAGTTGGCCGAGAACCACCCGCTGGTTGAAGTAGGCTACTCTGACCGTTATCTGCGTTCGCCGCTGGTCTTGATCTTGCTTCACGAATGGATAAAAGCGCTGGCCGATTATCCGGGCGGGCTGGCGGCGAACACCACGTTGCACATCACGACTAGCCAACTGGGGCGTTATGACTTGGTTGATCCACGCGGCTTGCACCAGGACTGGCGCGACAGCGCGTCCCGCCGGGCCGCCTTCAACGCTTTGTTCGGCGGCTTGGCGCAATTTATTTTATTGGAATCAGTGAATGCCGATTTGCCCCACCCCCGCGAGCTAACAATGCGCTGGGCGGACGGTGCCGTTTGGGGAATAAGGTTGGACCAAGGTTTGGGGTATTGGCGGACCCAGGTCCGCGAGGGGTTTCCGTTCGACCAAAGCCACAACGCACAAGCAACGGAGCTAATAAATGCTTCACCCCAAATCGAAGCGGGTGACCCTCGGCATCCTACCTATTGGTATGTCCTGCCCACGCCGTAACCAGCTACCAATGATCTAGGATCGACGGCGCCGATATGCAACAAAATCCCCCGCACCCCATCCAACAGCAAGGCTTAGCGCCCTAAGACAACAAACTTTAGCGATGCTATAGTAGGTCCGGTCTCAAGATTTGTAGGCGTAGGGAATAAGAAATGGCCCACCATCCTGATCACAGGCTCAACGACGATGTTGCGGTCCAGGAAGCAAAGCCAAAACTAAAGCGGCCCCCGCTTTATAAGGTGATATTGCTGAATGACGACTTCACCCCGATGGATTTCGTGGTGGAAGTCCTGAAAAATTTCTTCGGCATGAGCGAAGAAAAAGCCACCCAGGTCATGCTCCATGTCCATACGCGGGGCATCGGCGTGTGTGGCGTATTCTCCAAAGACGTGGCGGAAACCAAAGTCCGCTTGGTGAACGACTACTCCCGCCAGCACCAGCATCCCCTGCTGTGCGCGATGGAGGAAGCCTAAACGCGGGTCTCGCATATATGCTAAGCAAAGAGCTTGAACATTCACTGAATCTGGCTTTCCGGGCTGCCTACGAAAAACGGCACGAATTCATCACCGTCGAACATCTCCTGATGGCGATGCTCGACAACAACGTGGCGGCGGAAGTGCTACGGGCCTGCGCGGCCAACCTGGATCAATTGCGCAAGGACTTGGTGGACTTCATCGAAGACACCACGCCGCTGATTCCACCGGGCGTGAAGCGGGAAACCCAGCCGACTTTGGGTTTCCAGCGGGTCTTGCAACGCGCCGCCTTCCACGTCCAATCCTCCGGTAAACGAGAGGTGACGGGCGCTAATATTCTGGTCGCCATTTTCAGCGAACAGGATTCCCAGGCCGTCTACCTGCTTAATAAACAGGACGTGACCCGGTTGGATATCGTCAATTACATTTCCCACGGCATCTCCAAGGTCCGCGAGGAGGCCGAACCCGCCGCCAAGTCCGGCGGCGGCGAGGGCGAGGACGGCGAACAGGCGGGCAATAACCCGCTGGAGAAATTCGCCGCCAACCTCAATGAACTGGCCCGCAAAGGCAAGATCGACCCGCTGATTGGCCGCAAGGACGAGGTGGAGCGGACGATTCAAGTCCTGTGTCGCCGCCGCAAGAACAATCCCCTCTTGGTGGGCGAGGCGGGTGTGGGCAAGACCGCCATCGCCGAGGGGCTTGCCAAAAAAATCGTGGATGGCGAGGTGCCGGAAATCCTGGCCGACAGCACGATTTATTCACTCGATCTTGGCTCGCTGGTGGCGGGCACCAAGTATCGCGGTGACTTCGAGAAGCGTCTCAAATCCCTCTTGGCGCAACTCAAGAAGGAACCCAACTCCATCATGTTCGTGGACGAAATCCACACCATCATCGGGGCCGGCTCGGCCTCCGGCGGGGTGATGGATGCGTCGAACCTCATCAAGCCCGTGCTGGCTTCCGGCGAACTGCGCTGCATCGGCTCCACCACCTATCAGGAATACCGGGGCATTTTCGAGAAGGACCGCGCCCTTGCCCGGCGCTTCCAGAAAATCGACGTGCTGGAACCTTCGGTGGACGAGACCTACCTGATTTTGAAGGGACTCAAGTCGCGCTTCGAGAAGCACCACGACGTGAAGTATTCCCTGGCCGCGTTGCGCACCGCCGCCGAGTTGTCCGACCGCTACATCACCGACCGGCACTTGCCCGACAAGGCCATCGACGTGATCGACGAGGCGGGCGCTTGCCAGCGGCTGCAACCGGCGTCGCGGCGCAAGAAGCTGATTGGCACCCTCGAAATCGAGGACATCGTGTCCAAAATCGCCCGCATCCCGCCGAAGACCGTGTCCACCAACGATAAGGACAAGCTGCGGGACTTGGAGAAGAACCTCAAGATGCTGGTGTTCGGCCAGGACGAACCCATCATGGCCTTGGGCGCGGCGATCAAGCTGGCGCGGGCGGGCCTCAGGGAAATGCAGAAACCCATCGGCTGCTTCCTGTTCGCGGGGCCGACCGGCGTTGGCAAGACCGAGGTGACCAAGCAACTCGCCCGCGTGTTGGGCGTGGAATTGATCCGCTTCGACATGTCCGAGTACATGGAGCGGCACACGGTGTCCCGCTTGATTGGCGCGCCGCCCGGCTATGTCGGCTTCGACCAGGGCGGCTTGTTGACCGAAGAAGTCACCAAGCACCCCCACGCGGTGCTGCTACTGGATGAAATCGAGAAGGCCCACCCGGATGTGTTTAATCTGCTGCTACAGGTCATGGACCACGGCACGCTGACCGACAACAACGGGCGCAAGGCGGACTTCCGCAATATCGTCCTGATTATGACCACCAACGCGGGCGCGGCGGAGGGTGGGCGTCCGTCCATTGGCTTCACGCCGCAGGACCACACCACCGACAGCATGAAGGTCATCGAGCGGAGCTTCTCGCCGGAATTCAGGAACCGCTTGGACGCCGTGATTCAGTTCAAGCCGCTCACGATAGAAACCATCGGCCAAGTGGTCGATAAGTTCCTATTCGAGCTAGAGACCCAACTCGCCGAGAAGCGGGTGTCCATCGTGCTGGAACCCGAGGCGCGGGAATGGCTGGCCGAACACGGCTTCGACCCGAAAATGGGCGCACGGCCCATGAGCCGGGTCATCCAGGAAAGCATCAAGAAGCCCCTGGCCGAGGAAATCCTGTTCGGCAAATTGTCCGAGGGTGGGATCGTCAGGATCGGGGTGGAGAAGAGTGAGCTTTCGTTCGTGATCGAAAGCCTGAGCGAAGCATCCGAGCCGGCCTGAAAGGCAAGGCTTTAGCGTTGGCGGAAGGTGATGCGCCCTTTGGAAAGATCATAGGGCGTCATCTCCACCTTAACCCGGTCGCCGGTCAGGATGCGGATGTAATGCTTACGCATCTTGCCGGAAATATGAGCGGTGACGATGTGTCCGTTATCCAGTTGGACACGGAACGTGGTGTTGGGCAGAGTTTCGACCACTTTGCCCTCCATTTCGATGTGATCTTCTTTCGACATAGACCTCTCGCGAATCAGTAGGTTGAGCCGTACCGGCAAAGCAATGATGATACCACATCGGCCCGGTACGGTTCGCCCGCCATAAGTCCGTATGGTTCCGGCCATCACGGGCAGCCTCTCGCAAAATCCACCCACCGCGCTAGCTTGTAGTTCGGGCTTAAGCCCGACCTACAAGCTACTCGTCCCACAGCCGCTTGAAACAAGTATCCAAGCGCGACAAACGGACATTCACCATTTCCAGCCGGTGGTAATCGGGGAAACGTCCACGTTTGCCGGACTCGTACCAATCGGCCATCCCCTGCTTCAGCATTTCCTTTTCCTGCACGGTGCGGGCGATGTGCTGGCGGGTCCATTCCTGCGCCGCTGCAAGACTCAATGGGGCGATGCGATAGCGCACCCCCGCGTCGAAGATGCGGACGCCGCCGCCCTCCCCCACCGTCTGGCGCAGAACATCTGGGTCGGCGATTTCCACCCCCGCCAGATAGTCGATGCCGAAATGGCTCAGTTCCGGCAGCCAAGGCGTGGTCGGTCCCATCAGCACCGTGGTGGCGTTGCGGGACAGTTCGGCGAGGCGCGGGAAGGTTTTGTTGGGGATGGAGCTGGCGGTGATGAACACCCATTCCGCGTCCGGCAGCAGATATTCGGCGGCGGTGTCGGGCAGGTCGGCCTCGGACGGCTGGCGCTCCAGCACGGTCAAATTGAGTCCGTGTTCGGCCACGAAGCGATCCAGACCGGGATAACGGCCAATCACCACCACGCGGCGGTTCTTGATTTCGGGCAGGAAATGCTCAAAGACGGCGAGGTTGTTGCCACTCAATGGCCCCCTCTCGCCTGTGGGAGAGGGTTGGGGTGAGGGTATCTGGATAGGCTCCAGCGTAATGCCGGGGGCAGGAAGGCGCAGGCGGTTAATCCCCGCATTCACCGCCGCCATGCCGACCGTGGCCCGGTACGGCTCGAAATCCCGCACCCAGGCCGCCAACTCGGCGACGGACTTGCCACGCAAGGTGCCAGCCCAGGGCAGGGTCCGGGTGGGAATGCCGGGACTCATCGCCAGACCGGCGGTGGATTCGGTGAAGCAGCCGGTCCACACCAGGCCGATCAGCACTTCCCGTACCGGCGTCGTATCCGCCGCATAGTCCAGCAGCAGGTCGTAGATTTCGTAAGGATTAGCCATCGCGTCAAACCGTGGGTGGAGTCCAAAGCTGGCTTTGGAGGCTGTTTGGACATTCTTTCAAAGCCAGCTTTGAACGCCATGGCAGCTTCCGTTCATGCTTCGATACCTCAGCACGAACGGAAGCTTGCGTAAATCCTGTTATTCACCCAGCGCCGACAGCAATTTCACTTCCGATTTGATGACATCGTCGCGGCCCCAGGCCACCACGCTTTCCACGAACCAGCGGGCATCCGTGGGGTGCGGTAGTACGACATCGTATTCGGCGTAAAAGCTGCCGTCGGCGTGAAGCTTGATCTCCCCGGCCTTCTGCCCGTTCGGCAGCGTCCAAGTGCCGCACAGAGTCTCCGCGCCGCTGAACGGATCGTTCTGGGTTTCGAAGCGGGCCTCGTCGTACACGGGCGGGCGGGGGATTTGATCCGGTGGGAAATCCAACTTGGCGATTTCCCCTTGGAGGCGCTCGCAGATGGCGGCGCCGCGTGCGTGGTGAGTTTCGGCCATGGTCATATCCGAACCAATTTGAAAGGTAGTTGCGTAGGATGGGTAGAGCTTCAGCGAAACCCATCGCAATTTTTGGCGTGAAAGATGGGTTTTACTTCGCTCTACCCATCCTACGAGTTACGGGTCAATCTCAAGCCCTAACGAGTCCGCCAGCGCCCGGATCACCGAACCGCCGGAACGGTCCTCCGGGTCCAGCCTTTGCAGATGGGATAACAGCGCCGACGCCTCGTCTTGATGGCCCCGCCGCAGCGTGATGAAGCTCAGCGCCTTGAGGGAAAACAGGTAGAACAACCCGGCTTCACTCGCATACAAAGGCTCGTCACTCAGCGCCGTCCAGTCGGCGGAAAACCCGCCCTGCCGGGCCGCTTCGGCCAAGGCCAGACGGGCGGCGCGTTGGGCGTCCTCGAACTTCTTGGCGTTCGCGTAGAACTTGTAGGTCGCGAAATAAACCGGCAGGCAAGTGGGGTCCTCCGCTTGCGCTTCCAGTAGCAGCCGTTCCGCCTCTTTCGAATCGCGGGTTCGGGCCTGCACCGCCATTTGTAGCCGCCGGTTGGTTTCCGGGGCGACGGCGGGGCCGAAGGAGACGGTCTCGTCGAAGACGGACACGACGCTCATATCAGCCCCAGACGAACGCTGGCACTTTCAGCCGCTCGACCGGCACGTCGCCGAGCAAATGCTCGTCGATGATGGCGGCCACGTCGTCCTTGGTGACTTTGCCGTACATCACGCCGTCGGGATAGACCAGCACGCTGGTGCCAAAACCACAGGGGCCGAGGCAGCCGGTGTTGGTGATGGCGATTTGGTTGAACAGGTTGCGCTTCTGGACTTCCGCGAGGAAGGTGTTCATCACCTCGTCGCAGCCATGCTGGGAGCAGGAGCCACGCGGGTGGCCGGGGTCGCGGCGTTGGACGCAGACGAAGACGTGTTTACTGGGTTTCGGCATGACGGAACTCTCGAATCAGGCGGCTTGGGGTAGGGGTTCGTGCGTGAAGCAGTTCTTCGGGCAGACCCGCGAACAGGCGGCACACCCAATACAGTCTAGGCCATTGGCAATGCTCATGACCTGGGCGTTGTCCTCGTCCAAATCCTCGTAATCGTCGACGTCGTCCGCGTCCAGGGTGTCGGCGCGGTCCACCAAATCGAAGACATCGCGGGGGCAAACCTTGAAGCAGCGGCCACAGCCGATGCAGCGGGCCTGATTGATGTTCGTGACGAACGCGGGGGTCCAAGACGTTCCGCCTGCGGTGAGTCCAGTGATTAATTCGCTCATGGAGTTAGTTCTCCGAATTAGTGCCTTAGGTAAAAATTATTTGGACACCCTCACCCCACCCCTCTCCCAAAGGCGAGAGGGCGCAGCAAGCGTGCGGCAATTCAATTATTCAAGCGGCCAGCGCCTTTTTGGCGGCTTTCAGCTTGGCGTTGGCGTCCGCCCATTTCTTGCAGGCGTCGAAGGTGGACTGGGCCAGTTCGGGGATTTCCTCGTAACCGGCGGGCAGGCGGTCTTCGACTAGATCGTGCATCTTGGACGCCCACTCGCTGGCGATGCGCTTGGCCTTGGCGACTTCTTTTTCGATTTGCTGTAGTTCTTCGGGGGTCATGGCTGGTGCCTCGTCGAGGGTTGCTTGTCGGGCTGAAGCCCGACCTACATTCTTCTGTGTAGGTCGGGCTTCAGCCCGATACGACCAATTGGGGGTGTTTCTGCCTTTAAAGATTGGCGACTTCGGCGTACTCGCCCATCAATTCCAGAGCCTTGGCGATCACCTTGTCGGCCTCCTCGTTCATCTTGCCGAGGGAGGGAAAGCCAAAGCGGTGAATATCGCGCAGGGTTTTATCCGCGACGATGAGCTTGCCGACGATGATGAACGCCCGCCCGAAGCCCTCGTGGGTCAGGTTGATGACCGGCACCGCCATCAGCCCGGAGCGTTTCTCGATCAGGCTGGCGATGCCGTTGTAGTACGCCTTGACGCGGGCCATGGTGGTTTCGTCCGGGTCGCCGATGATGGGGATTTCCCGCTTGCGCTCTTTGGTTAAAACCAGCGGATCGAGAATCTTGGCATCGGACCAGCCGTCGTAACTGCCGTAGGTATCGACAGCTTTAAGCTGCTTGAGCATTTCCTTGGGGAAATCGTGGTCCAGATCGGGGTCGGTTTCGGGTATGGCTAGAGCGGCGGCTTGCATGGGTTGGTCTCCTGGTTTGTTTAATTTGGCTTTAACCTCCCTCTCCCTCTGGGAGAGGGTTGGGGTGAGGGGATTTCAAAACAGGATTTCTTCCGCAGTTTGTCTCGTCGTAGCCGGGCGACATCGCCGCAATTAAGGAAGAAATCCTTTTTCTGACCCCCTCACCCTACCCTCTCCCTGAGGGAGAGGGTTTCTATCTCGTGGGAACGATGGGGAATTATTCCTCCCATCCCTCCGCCTCAAGTTGGTCGAACTTGCTTGGGTCCACCGCACCCTGCCGGGCGAGGGCTTTGGCGACCCAGGCCGACGGGCCGGAGCGCAGTTCGTTCTGGAAATCCTCGATCAAATCGGCGACCAGGCTGCCCCGGTAAACCTTCACCGGCTGGATGCCGGCGGCGACGATCTGGCGGATGGCGGAGGCGCCGATGGCCTCGCAATACACCGCCGCGCAGCCGTCCAGTAGACCGATCTTGGCGGCCAGCTTGTCTTCGTTGCCGTCCTGTTCCAGCTTGCCGAACTCGGCCACTTCCAGCAGTTCTTGCTGGTTCTGGTTGACGGCGTAGATGGCGAAGTTGCGGGCGGAACCGAAGTGTTGGTTCACCGTCTTCATGTCATCGGTGGCGAACGCGATTTTCAAGCTCGTGTCCATCGGTGGCCTTGCCTCGTTTTGGTCAATGATGCGCAGGCGTCGGATAAGCGCCATGGTGTGCCTCCAACGGAAAATCCCGAAGCTCCTCGGGGGGCTTTTGGCCGTAGATCGAGCGGTACATGGGCACTTCGTGCTTATGGACGTTCGACAGGGCCAAGTTAGATAGATCGAATAAGGTCTGGCGGGCGCCCGCGTAGCCCACGAAGGTTTTCTGGTAGCCGCCCACCACGTCGTACAGCGGGAAGCCGCAGCGCAGGATGGGCACGCCCAGCCGCTCGGCGCTCTGCACCGCGTGGGAGTTGCCGATGATGAGTTCGGCGTCGCGCTCCTTGGCGCTCAGTTCCAGGTCTTCCAGGTCGCCGATTTTGATGATGTCGGTGGGCACATGGGCCAGCGCCGGGCCGTCGCCAGACGCGACCGCCGAGACCACGAAGCCGCCCATCTCGTGGACCAAGTGGGCGAAGGCGTTGAGCAAATCCGGGTCGCCCGCGATGCCGACCCGCAGGAAGCCCAGCATGAAATGGGTGTCCACCATGGCGTCCTGCAACTGGGCGCGTTGGCGTTCCAGCCGATCCGGGACGCGGTTGCCGCTGATGTCGGCCAGGGCCTTCACCAGCTCATCGGTGGCCGACAGGCTGTGGATATGATTGAAGCGGTAGGTGGGGAGGCCGGTGCGCTTTTCCAGGATGTCCGCCGCCTTTTTCAGCGAAGCGCCGACAACTAAGGTGGCGATGCCTTCGCCCAAGGTTTTGAGTTCGGAAACCGGCGTGCCGCCCACGGTGACGGGGCTGAAATCTTCCTCCACCAAATGGCCGTCCAGGGAGTCGGACACGTCGGGCACGAACACCGGGCGTAGGCCGAACCATTCGATGATGTCCCGCACATGCTCCAAGTCGCCCGGCGTCAGGAACGACCCGGCCAGCACGTTGACCTGACGGCGGCGGGTGCCGGGTTGAATGCCGACTTCGGCGGAATCGGGCACCAGCCCGTCGATGATTTCGGTGATCGTGGCGGCGTAGCCCGTTTCCAGGCAGCCGGTGAAGTCCGGGGTGTTGACGGCGATGACCGCGACGTGGGCGTATTGCGGGTAGAGATTGCGGAACTCGCGGACGCAGCGCTTCACGTCGGTGCCCTGGGTTTCCGAGAGTCCTGTGGTCAGCACGGTGATGAGTTCGGGCTTGGACTTCTCGGCGATGGTCTTGACGCCTTCAATCACATTTTCGTCGGCGCCCATGACCGAACTGGCCTGGTCCATGGCGCTGGATTGCAGCGGGATGGGTTCGCGGAAGTGCCGGACGAAGTAGACCTTGGCGAATGCCGTGCAGCCTTGCGAGCCATGCAGCATCGGGATGGCCTTGTCGAAGCCCAGCGTCGCCAGCGACCCGCCGACCGGCTGGCTGGCCTTGAGCGGGTTCACCGACAGGGCTTTCTTGCGTTTCTGGATTTCGGCCATGGGTGTACTCGGGGCTGCTGTGTTTTGTTTGAACCGTAGCAGTCCGCGTGCCAAGGACGATAGGCTTTTAAATCAATGGGTTGGGGGTGTGTGGCTTGTCGGGTTCATGACAATTTGTCGCCCGGCATCATAGGCCATGTGGGAATGGGAGGTGGGAGCGGCGGATCACCGCAGCAAGCCCGCCAGTTTCAACGAGGTCCGCAAGGTATCGTTAATCCGGGTCTGCCAGCCATCGCCGGTAGCACGGAGGGCCTCCAACACATCGGCATCAAGCCGCAATTTGACCGGCTGCTTGGTAACGGCCTGGACACTGCCGACCGGACGCCCGCGCCGCCGGGCTTGAATTTCTTCCGGGGTGTGGACGCGGGCATATTCGCCGCGCTTGGCTTGGCGGATGGATTCCAGCACATCGTTAGCGAACGCTTCCATTTCCGGGTCAGGCAATTTCAGTTTTTCAGTCATCGTAGGCCTCCTTCCAGGCTTTCAGAACTTCCAGCGGTATATTTTCGAGCTTGGCTTTCACGTAGACGGCGATCAACACCACCCCACCATTGGCAAGGCGGGTGAAATAAATCACCCGCGCTCCGCCGCGCTTGCCCATCCCGGGACGCGACCAACGCACCTTACGCAAGCCTCCCGAACCGGGAATCACGTCGCCCGCCATCGGCTCAGCACTGATGAACGACACGAACGCTTCACGCTCCGAGTCGCTCCAAATCTCCGCCGCCATGCACTGGAATATAGGGGTTTCAATTACAGTAAGCATGGCTTTATTGTGCCCCCAAATAATTTAACCGGCAAGCCACCGTTTTCCGCCCGCTCGTTCCTAAACTCTGCTTGGGAACACGGGTCTTGCAAGCTTTTCTTGCCGAGGCCAACTGGGTGGATGTGGGTAAGTCAGGAAGCAGAGCTTCCAAGAGGAAGGTTCCCAAGCGGAGCTTGGGAACCAGCAGGGAAACCACCTGCTCTCAGCCCCCCAAAACAAAAGCCGCCCGCGCCTCAATTCCTCTCGGCGCGAACGGCTTTCATATTGCACAGCAACCCTCTCGGGTTGCCGGGGTGATCTACTCAGTCAGGCTTTAGGCATACGCCGCCACGCCAACCGACACAGGTTCCGCCCTCCCCTGTCCCACCTCGCTTTTCGCCACCGCCGGAGCAGAAACAACCCCCGTCCGCCACGGGGCAGGCTTCCGCACCGCCGGAAACACCGGACTCTCAATGGTTAAGGCCAGTTGCCGGACCAGTTCCAACATTCCCTGATAACCGGCATAGCCGAATTCCCGCTCCTGATTGATGTCGAGGAACGCCAGCCGCGCCTTCAACGCGGTGTAAAGGTTACGCCCGCCCGCGATGAGGATGTCGCAACGATAGTCCTTGACCACTTGCAACAGCTTCTTCGGACTCACATCGTCCAGCATCAGGGCTTCCTCGCCCATCAAGTCGCGGATGCGGGCCTTGTCCTCTTCGGTGGATTTCTTGGTGCCGGTCGCCACCACCACCATGCCCAAATCCTGCAAGGCCGACACCACCGACCAGCTTTTCACGCCGCCGGTGTTGAGCAACACCCGCTTGCCGGTCAGCCGTTCTTTCCACGGCGCCAGCGCGGCCTGGATGCGGCTCTCCTCGCGGGCGATGACGGCCTCGGTGCGGGCGGTCAGGTCCGGGTCGTTGATGATGCGGGCGAAATCCCGCAGGGCTTGGCTGGTGTCGGTGATGCCGTAGAAACTGCCCTCGAACCACGGCGTGCCGAACTGGGTTTCCAGCTTACGGGCCACGTTCAGCATGGCTTTGGAACAGACCATCATGTTCACCTCGGCCCGGTGCATGGTCTGCACCTCGCGGAAGCGGGCGTCGCCGGACAGTGTGCAAAGCACGCGCAAACCCAGCTCGTCCAGCAGCGGCATGACGTGCCAAAGCTCCCCGGCGATGTTGTACTCGCCGACCAGATTGACATCGTGAACCTTGATGCCGGGCCGTTGCACGCTGTCGGGGATGGGGTCCGGCTCGCGGCTGCCGACCACGTACTTCACCATGGCGTCCCCGGCGATGCGGTTGCCCATGTTCTTGGTGCCATAGAAACCCGCCGAATCCACCGGCACCACGGGCGTGCCGTAACGCTCGGTCGCGGCCTTGCAGATGGCCTCGATGTCGTCGCCGATGAGGGCCGGGACACAGGTGTTATAGACGAACACCGCCGGGGGGTTATAGGTGTCGATGGCCTGCTTGATGGAGTGGAACAGGCGTTTTTCCGAGCGGCCCATGATGATGTCCTGCTCGGTCAGGTCGGTGGTCATGCCGATGCGGTACAACTTCGGGCCGGAGGAGCGGGTGCCCCGGTTGTCCCAGGAGCTTCCGGCGCAGGCGATGGGACCATGGACGATGTGGGCGACATCGACGATGGGCAGCAGGGCGATCTGAGCGCCGTCGAAGGCGCAACCGCCCGCCGACGCGCCGGGCTTGGGCTTGGCACAGCCGGACTTGGACTTCTTGTTATGCTCGCAGGCCGGCTCGTTGAGTATCTCGGCGATGTCTTTGCTGGATTTCATGGTGTACACCCGTTGGATTCCGTTTGACGGGATCAAGCAAGTGCGGTGCCAGCGGTAGGCGATTGATTCAGCGAGGGATTGAGGAATAAGCGGGTGTCGTAAAGATCACATTGGCCGGGCGCGGTGGTGTTAAACCGACGCGGTTTTG
>NZ_JBTEKS010000028.1:0-22797 GCF_054333355.1 Methylomagnum sp.
GGGATGAAATGTCTGCATAGTTTGGTGCATCGCTCAAGAAATCATCTGACACATTTATTAGATACCTTTATTTATATTGGAGCGGGCCTCTGGAACTTTAAACTCTCATTGAAAACACCAACTTAGGTAGGGAACATGTCTACTAAGCAAAACGGCTCGATTATCACCGACCTCGAATTCAAAACCGCCGACCCCGCCAAAAGCGCGCCCAAGGTGGTCAAGAACTGGGGACCGGAACTGGAGGAGCTGTCCGCGCTAGCCACGAAACTCAGAAGCGGTGCCGGTCAGCCGCCGTTGCTTAGCCCCGCGTTTTCCCTGATCCGGGCCAGCTTGGAATTCGCCACCCTGGCAACGGCGGTGCCGACCGACAACGACAAGCTGTTCAAAAGCCTGGGCAAACTAGAGCGGGCCGTCCGCCAGGCGGAAAACGTGCTGATGCGGATGGGGGATTAAGGAAACCCGCCTTCATTTCGTTCCCATTTATCCGGCTGGCCTAAGCAAAACAGCCTAATTACACGCCGGGCACGGATTTTGTCCCCGATTCCGCGTAAAATTAACCATCCCTGAAAGATTTTCGATTCCTACCCGCGCTCAAACCTAGCGCGCCCACACCGTTTTTTTCCATTCCACCGAGACTCCATGAGCGACGACACACCCATCTCCTTCGAAGACCTTGCCATTTCCCCCGCCCTGCTCCAGACCGTCAAGGAAATCGGCTACGAGACCCCCTCTCCCATCCAGGCCGCCTGCATCCCGCACCTCTTGGAAGGGCGCGACATCATCGGCCAGGCCCAGACCGGCACCGGCAAGACCGCCGCGTTCGCCCTGCCCATCCTGAACCGGATCGACACCTCCAAGCGCGTGCCGCAAGCCCTGGTGCTGGCGCCCACCCGCGAACTCGCCATCCAGGTGGCCGAGGCGTTCCAGACCTACGCCCGCCATATCGAGGGCTTCCACATCCTGCCGGTGTACGGCGGCCAGGGCATGGGCCAGCAGCTCCGCCAACTGGCGCGGGGCGTCCACGTCATCGTCGGCACGCCGGGCCGGGTCATGGACCATCTGCGGCGCGAGACCCTGAACCTCAGCCAGCTCACCACCCTGGTGCTGGACGAAGCCGACGAAATGCTGCGCATGGGCTTCATCGAGGACGTGGAGTGGATTCTGGATCACACCCCGGAAGAGCGGCAGACCGCCCTGTTCTCCGCCACCATGCCGCCGGCCATCCGCAAGATCGCCGAGAACTACCTGCGCGACCCGGCGGAGGTGAAGATCAAGGCCAAGACCGCCACCGTCGAGGCCATCAACCAGCAGTTCTGGCTGGTCTCCGGGATGCAGAAGCTGGACGCGCTGACCCGCATCCTCGACGCCGACGATATCGACGCGATGCTGATCTTCGTCCGCACCAAGACCGAGACCGTGGAACTGGCGGAAAAGCTTGAGGCGCGGGGCTACGAGGCCGCGGCGCTGAACGGCGACATGAGCCAAGTGCTACGCGAGAAAGTGGTTGACCGCCTGAAAAGAGGCTCGCTGGACATCGTCATCGCCACCGACGTGGCGGCCCGTGGTCTGGACGTGGAACGCATCACCCACGTCGTGAACTACGACATCCCCTATGACACCGAGGTCTACATCCACCGCATTGGCCGCACCGGACGGGCGGGCCGCAAAGGCACCGCCATCCTGTTCGTGTCGCCCCGCGAAAGGCGGATGCTGCGGGCCATCGAGCAGGCCACCCGCCAGCCCATCCAGCAGATGCGTCTCCCGACCCTGCGCGACATCGCCGACCGCCGCGTCGAGCAGTTCAAGGCGCACTTGGTAGAAGCCCTGGATAGCGAAGACCTGACGTTCTACCGCGACCTAGTGGATAAGATGGTGACCGAGGAGGTCGGCGAAGCCGCCGACATCGCCGCCGCCATCGCCCATCTGATGCACCGCGAGCGCCCGCTGATGGCCCCGAATGAGCCGGAACCGCCGGTAAGAGAATTCCGCGATTTCGACCGCGACCGCCGCCCGGAGCGGGGTGGAGACCGGGGTTGGGACCGTGACCGGGGCGGAGACCGGGGTGCTTGGAGCGGAGATCGTGGTGGCGAACGCGGCGGGGACCGGGGCGGCTTCCGTCGACCCGAGGGCGACATGGTGCGCTACACCATCGACGTGGGCCGAGAGCATGGCGTGATGCCCAAGGACATCGTCGGCGCCATCGCCAACGAGGGCGGCATTCCGGCCAAGCAGATCGGGGCCATCAAGCTATTCGACACCTATAGCACCGTGGAACTGCCCACCAATCTGCCGGAAGAGTTCTTCCGGTCGTTGCGGAAAACCTGGGTTCGCAACCAGCGCATCAATCTGCAACGGGCGGAGGGCGACCAACGGCCCGTGGCCCGCAAGCAGCCCTACAAGGCCGATGTGGTGACGGAACGGCAGCCCTTCGTGAAGAAGCGTCGGCCCAACAAGCCGGAATCCTTCGACTAAACGCGGGCCATGGCCTCCCTGGACCAAGTGCTGGCCCAAGCGTCGGCCCTGCTGGACCGGCTGGAAAAGCTGGCGCCCACCCCGGCGGAAGCCCCGGACTGGGCTTCCGCCCTCGCCTTCCGCTGGCGGGGCGCGGACGCCCGGCCATCCCTGCAAGCCATCCGCCAGCCTCACCGGGTGGCGCTGGCCGACCTCCTCTGCGTGGATCGGCAGAAATCCGAACTGGACCGCAACACCCGGCAACTCCTGCAAGGACTGCCCGCCAACAACGCCCTGCTATGGGGCGCGAAGGGCACTGGCAAGTCCTCCCTGGTCAAGGCGCTGCTCAACGAGTACGCCGACCGGGGCTTGCGGATCATCGAGGTGGACCGCCGCCATCTGGTGGAACTACCGGACATCATCGAGTACCTGTGGGACCGCCCGGAAAAGTTCATCCTGTATTGCGATGACCTTTCCTTCGAAGCGGACGACGAGGGTTACAAGGCGTTGAAGGCCATTCTCGAAGGCTCGCTCAGCACCCCGCCCGCCAATGTGCTGATATACGCCACCTCCAACCGGCGCCATTTGTTGCCGGAATACCCGGAAGATAATCGGCAGGCCAGCTACGTCGAGGGCGAGCTTCACCAGGGCGAGGCGGTGGAGGAAAAAATTTCCTTGTCCGAGCGCTTCGGCGTGTGGCTGTCCTTCCATCCGTTCACCCAGGATCAATATCTGGCGGTGGTCCGGCATTGGCTGGACAAGCTGGGGATCGTCGCCCCGGATGATTGGGAAGCCTCCCGCGCCGAGGCGCTGCGCTACGCCCTGCTGCGGGGTTCCCGGAGTGGCCGGGTGGCTTGGCAGTTCGCCAAGGATTGGAGCGGGCGGCAGGGCTTGGAGAACAAGTAATTCGCCGCTCCCACCAAATTAGCTCTTGGCCGGGGCTTTTCACGTATCATGCCCCCCACCCCAATCCGCCGATTGGCGGGATATTCCCCTCCACCCGGCGCAATGAATTCACTGGCAAGCCGACTCGGTTTTGAAAACCGAGTCGGCTTTTGTCGGTTTTTGAAAAAGGTCTAGCCCGCGCTGACCGGCGTATCCGCCCGCCCGCCCCACTCGGTCCACGAGCCGTCATACACGGCGGCATATTCATTCCCCAGACAATACAAGCCCAAGGCCAGCACGGAGGCCGTGACGCCCGTGCCACAGGTGGCGACCACTTGACGACGCAGGTCGATCCCAGCGTGGTGAAACTCGCTTTCCAATTCGGCGACGGGTTTCAGGCAATGGGTTTGGTCATCCACCAGCCGCTTGAAGAACAGATTCTTGCTATTAGGGATATGCCCCGACCGCAAGCCCTGGCGGGGTTCCGGCTCGGTGCCCGCGAATCGACCGGGCGAACGGGCGTCGAGAATCTGCACCGAGTCATCATTCAGCAGCGTCTTCACTTCATCCAGCCCGCGCACCAGCCCCGGATGGAGCGTGGCGCTGAACTCGCGGGGCGTGGACGCCACCGGCCCGGATTCCAGCGGCAATCCCAAATCTTTCCAGCGGGCCAAGCCGCCATCCAACACCATCACCCGCTCATGCCCGAACACCCGGAAGGTCCACCAGGCCCGCGCCGAGGCCATGAAGCTGTTGTTGTCGTACACCACGATTAAGGTGTGATTGCCGATGCCGAGCTTGCCCACCGATTCGGCGAACAGGCTTTCCGAGGGCAGCATGTGGGGCAGGGGGCTGGCGTGGTCGGCGATGGCGTCGATGTCGAAAAACCGAGCGCCAGGCAGGTGGGCGTCCAAATATTCCCGCGTGGCGTCGCGGCCCTGGTTGGGCAGGAAGAAGGTGGCGTCCAGCACCGCGATGTCCGGGTCGTCCAGACGGCTGGCGAGCGATTCGGCGCTGATGAGGGGGGAGGTGGGTTCCGTGTGCATGGCTGGGTTTCTCCTGAAGTGGGGTGGGCATGTGCTCATGCTCACCGATGCTTGGCTTAATTGGAGGCTCTGGTGGACATGAGTACATGCCCACCCTGCATTTGGATAGGGCGGATGGCTTAGGGTGCGAGGAGATTCACGAGAATTTGCTCGTAAATCTTCGACAAGGTGTCGATGTCTTCCACGCTGACGTGTTCGTTGACCTTGTGGATGGTGCCGTTGAGGGGGCCGATTTCCACCACTTGCGTTCCGGTCGGCGCGATGAAGCGACCATCGGAGGTGCCGCCGCCAGTGTCGGGCTTGGCCCGCATGCCCACAACGGTTTCGATGGCGGCTTGGCAGGCTTCGATCAATTCGGGCCGGGTGGTCAGGAATGGCGCCCCGGACAAGCGCCAAGCCAGTTCGTAGCGCAAGCCGTGCTGGTCCAAGATGGCGTGGGTCCGCCGCTTGAGTTCGGCCTCGGCGATCGCCGTCGAATAGCGGAAGTTGAACAGCACCGTCAAGCGCCCCGGAATCACGTTTTCCGCGCCGGTGCCGGCTTGGATGTTGGACATCTGGAAGCTGGTCGGCGGGAAGAACTCGTTGCCTTGGTCCCACACTTCGGCGGCGAGTTCCGCCAGGGCGGGCGCGGCGCGGTGGATGGGATTGTCGGCTTTTTCCGGGTAGGCGACGTGGCCTTGCACGCCCAACACGGTCAACACGCCGCATAGGGAGCCGCGCCGCCCGACCCGGATCACATCGCCCAGCCGGTCGAAGCTGGACGGTTCGCCGACCACGCACCAATCCATCTTGTCGCCACGGGCCTCGAACGCCTCGACGACCTTGACCACGCCGTGGGTGGACGCGCCTTCCTCGTCGCTGGTGAGCAGCAGGGCCACCGAGCCTTGATGAGCCGGGTGGCGGGCGGCGAAGCGTTCCAGCGCCGTCACCATGGCGGCGATGCCGCTTTTCATGTCGGCGGCGCCGCGTCCATATAGCAGGCCGTCCCGCACGGTCGGCTCGAAGGGCGGGAAAAGCCAGTCATTTTCCGGGCCGGACGGCACCACGTCGGTATGCCCGAGGAAAACCAGCAAGGGCTTGGCCTCGCCCCGCCGCAGCCAGAGATTCTGGGTGTCGGCGAAATCCAGCCGTTCGCAGCGGAAGCCAAAGGGTTCCAGCCGGGCGGCAATCAATTCCATGCAGCCCGCGTCGTCCGGCGTCACCGAGCGGCGGCGGATGAGTTCACAAATCAGGTCGAAGGTGTCGGTCATGGTGCGTCTTGAATTGCACGGTTGTAGGTCGGGCTTTAGCCCGACATTAGCGGGACCGGGAGTAGATCGGGCTAAAGCCCAACCCACAATCTACTTGGGCGGCATCTGGGCATATTGAGCGGGAGAAAAGCCGACTAGGATTCGATCCCCGACGACTAAAACCGGGCGCTTGATGAGGGCGGGGTGGGCCAGCATCAAGGCCAGCGCTTTGTCGCGGTCCACGCCGTCCCGGTCGGTTTCGGGCAGGCCGCGCCAAGTGGTGCCGCGCCGGTTCAGCAGGGCTTCCCAGCCGAGCTGGGTTTCCAGCGATTCCAGCAGCGCGGCGTTCAGTCCATCGGCCCGAAAGTCATGGAAGCGGTGGGCGATGCCCTGTTGATCGAGCCAGGCGCGGGCCTTCCGGCAGGTGTCGCAATTCTTGATGCCATAGAGCGTGGTGGTCATGGCGGCTTAAATCTCCAGGTTTTCCAGGCCGGAAATGCGCGGCTCCCGGCGTCCGCCCGATTCGACCACATACAGCGGCTCCTTGAGGACGGCGGCGGCGATGGCTTCCTTGATTTCGTGGACGTCGTACATGGGACCGGCCTCGATGACCACAAATGGCAGCCCGGCGGCGTGGCAGATGGATTTCAGCGGGTCCACGGGCGGCGCGGATTTCTTCTTGCCGCCGAAGACATGCTCCCGCAGTTGCACCGCGCAGGCGATGGCGAGATCGGCCTTGTCGCACAGGACGAAGGCGAAATGCTGGTCGTCGATGGCGTCCAGGCCGTCTTCCGCGTCGGTTTTGTTTGGATTCGACCGGACGGAGATCGCATCCCGCGCCTTGATTTTGCCGAAGACTTCGTAATCCATACCGACCGCCTGCTTAAGCGTCGCGAAGAACAGCCGTTCTTCCGGGGACAGCAGGAAATCCCGTTTTTGGTAGCCGGGGCGGGAGGGTTTCCGTCGCCGGAAAAACATTCGAAACAACACGATCAGCATGGCGGTCGCGGCCAACCCGCCGAGTACGGCCCAATTCATGAAAACACCTTAATAATCCGGCTTCGACGGGAAAGAGTGGGGCTAGGGGAGTGATGTCCTGAATTATACAGAAGGCGGATGGCCCGCTTGAGCGGGAAATCGGATTGGTGGTGGGAGTGGGCTTCAGCCCACGATCAGGCTTGGCTGTCGCGGGCTGAAGCACGCCCCACAGTTTTCTACTGAAAACGCTCTAACGGTCGTCCACCACGAACATCTTGTCGGAGCGCGGGGAATACCTATCGACGCCGCCTTCCTCGCCGAGCTTAATCATCAGCCGCACTTCGTTCTTGGAGTCGGCGGAATTGAGGGCGTCCTCGTAGGTGATCTTGCCGCTGCGGTAGAGGTCGTAGAGGCACTGGTCGAAGGTCTGCATCCCGTGTTCGCGGGAGTTCTTCATCAATTCCTTGAGCTTGTGGACCTCGCCCTTGCGGATGAAGTCGGAAACCAGCGGGGTGTTGATGAGGATTTCCACGGCGGGATAACGGCCCTTGCCATCGGCCCGCCGGATGAGCTGCTGGGCGACGATGCCCTTCAAGTTCAGGGACAGGTCCATGAAAAGCTGGGAGTGCATGTCTTCCGGGAAGAAATGCAGAATTCGGTCGAGCGCTTGGTTGGCGTTGTTGGCGTGCAGGGTGCTGAGGCACAAATGGCCGGTCTCGGCGAAGGTGACGGCGTGCTGCATGGTCTCGCGGGTGCGGATTTCACCGATGAGGATCACGTCCGGGGCTTGGCGTAGGGTGTTCTTGAGGGCCACCTCGTAGGACTCCGTGTCGATGCCCACCTCCCGCTGAGTGACGATGCAACCGGCGTGGGGATGGACGTATTCCAGCGGGTCTTCGATGGTGATGATATGGCCCGAGGAATGCTCGTTGCGGTATTTGATGAGCGCGGCGAGCGAAGTCGATTTGCCCGTGCCGGTGGCGCCGACGAACAGAATCAGGCCGCGCTTGGTCATCGCCAGTTCGTTGAGGATGGGCGGCAGGAACAGCGATTCCGCCGTCGGGATGGTGGTTTCGATGCGGCGTAGCACCATCCCCGCGCTGTCCCGCTGCACGAAGGCGCTGACCCGGAACCGCCCCAGCCCCTCTGAGGAAATGGCGAAGTTGCATTCCTTGGTGTTCTCGAACTCGTCCCGCTGGCGCTGGTTCATCAGGCTGGTGACGATCTGGTAGGACTGCTCCTTGGTCAGCTTGGCGTTAGAGATGGGTTGGAGTTGCCCATCGACCTTCAAACTTGGCTCCTTGCCGGTGATGATGAACATGTCGGACGCCTTCTTGTGCGTCATCAGCATGAGCAGGGATTCGAATTCCATGGGCTATTGTCTCCTGGGGCTGAAATCAGAAAAGCGTCTTGTTGGCCGCCTTGGTGCGGGCGGCTTGCCGCGAGATAACGCCCTTTTCAACCAATTCTTGAAGGTGCTGGTCGAGGGTTTGCATCCCGTCCTTACGGCCCGTCTGGATGGCCGAGTACATCTGGGCCACCTTGTCCTCACGGATGAGATTGCGGATGGCCGGGGTGCCCACCATGATTTCCCAGGCGGCGGTACGGCCACCGCCGTTCTTCTTCAAAAGCGCCTGGGTGATGACCGCCTGTAGCGACTCCGACAGCATGGAGCGGATGATGCCTTTTTCAGCGGCGGGGAATACGTCCACGATTCGGTCGACGGTCTTGGCGGCCGAGCTGGTGTGCAGGGTGCCGAACACCAAGTGGCCGGTCTCGGCGGCGGTGAGGGCGAGGCGGATGGTTTCCAGGTCACGCATTTCGCCCACCAGGATCACGTCCGGGTCTTCGCGGAGGGCCGAGCGGAGCGCCTCGTTGAAGCCGAGGGTGTCGCGATGCACCTCGCGCTGGTTGATGAGCGACTTCTTGCTCTGGTGGACGAATTCGATGGGGTCTTCGATGGTCAGGATGTGGGAGTGGTCGTTGGAGTTGATGAAATCGATCATCGCCGCCAGGGTGGTGGATTTACCCGAGCCGGTTGGGCCGGTGACGACGATGAGTCCGCGTGGATGACGGGTCACGTCCTGGAAGAATTTGGGGCAGCCCAAGTCTTCCAGGGTCAGCACCTTGGAGGGAATAGTGCGGAACACCGACGCCGAGCCACGATCCTGGTTGAAGGCGTTGACGCGGAAGCGGGCCACGCCGGGCAACTCAAAGGAAAAGTCGCATTCCAGGAATTCTTCGTAATCGCGCCGCTGTTTGTCGTTCATAATGTCGTAGACCAGCGCGTGCACCTCCTTGTGATCCAAGGCCGGGACGTTGATGCGGCGGATGTCGCCATCCACGCGGATCATGGGGGGCAGGCCAGCGGACAGGTGCAAGTCGGAGGCGTTGTTTTTGACCGAAAAAGCCAGTAATTCGGCGATATCCATGGAACTCCCCTGGGATGATTATTGTGAAACCGTAGGTCAGCGGATAACCTTTTAGAATGTCCAAGTATATACAAACGCGACAAGCCGCATGAAGACATCGACCGGGGAGCGATTGGCCGCTGTTCAGCGGCGGATACGACTGGCCGAGCAGGCCGCTGACCGACCCGAGAATTCAGTGCGCCTGATTGCCGTCAGCAAGACCCAGCCCGTGGAAGCCTTGACTGCGGCTTATCAGTGCGGGCAGCGGGATTTCGGCGAGAATTATTTCCAGGAAGCCTTGGCGAAACAGGACCGGCTGGCGCATTTCGACATCGTCTGGCATTTCATCGGCCCGATTCAATCCAACAAGACCCGGCCCATCGCCTCGCGCTTCGCCTGGGTGCATAGCGTGGACCGCCTGAAAATCGCCGAGCGCCTGAGCGAGCAACGGCCCGTCAATTTGCCGCCGCTTAATATCTGCATTCAGGTGAATGTCAGCGGGGAAGCCAGCAAGTCGGGCGTGGCCTTGGACGCCCTGCCGGATTTGGTGGCGGCGGTCGCGAAATTGCCGAGGCTGCGGCTGCGGGGCTTGATGGCGATTCCCGCGCCCACCCACGATCCCGAGCAGCAGCGGCAGGCGTTCCGGGCCTTGCGGCGGGCGTTCGATGGGCTTGCGGATTACGGCTTGGATGCCTTGTCCATGGGCATGTCCGAGGACTTGGAAGCCGCTGTGCTGGAGGGCGGCACGCTGGTCCGCGTCGGCACGGCGCTGTTCGGCCCACGGCTCTAATGGCGCAGTGTTCACCGGGACATGCCCGACTAGGTTAGAATAGCGGGCAACAGTTTTGAGACGAACGGCATGAGACAGAAAACCCTTGGTTTTATTGGCGCTGGCAACATGGCCGGCAGTTTGATCGGCGGCTTGATTTCGGATCGCTATGCCCCGCAAAACATTTGGGTATCGGACGTCGACGAAGCGAAGCTTAAGGATTTGGCCCATCGCTTTGGGGTGAACACCAGCATGGACAACAAAGCCGTGGCGGAGCGCTCGGAAGTTTTGGTATTGGCCGTGAAGCCCCAGGCCATGCGGCCCGTGGTGGCGGAACTGGCCGCTACAATTCAAAAGCAATCGCCCGTGTTGGTCAGTATTGCGGCGGGCATCAGCGAAGGGGCGCTGGATCGCTGGGCGGGTGGCAACGTGGCTATTGTCCGCTGTATGCCGAATACCCCGGCCCTGGTTAAAACCGGCGCCACGGCCTTGCACGCCAATGAGAAGACATCCACGCAGCAACGCAGCCAAGCCGAGGCCATCCTGCGCTCCGTGGGCCTGACCGTGTGGGTTGAGGAGGAATCCTCCCTGGATGCGGTGACGGCCTTGTCTGGGAGCGGCCCGGCATATTTCTTCCTGCTGATGGAAGCGATGGAAGAGGCGGCGGTTGGGCTGGGGCTGGACCGTGTCACGGCGCGTTTGCTGACCCAGCAAACCGCGCTCGGGGCGGGCCGCATCGCCATAGAATCGGAGGAACCCCCGGCGGAACTGCGGCGGCGGGTGACATCGCCCGGCGGAACCACCGAGCGGGCCATCGCCACCTTTGAGGATGGCAATCTGCGCGCGCTGGTCGCTGAAGCCATCGGCGCGGCGGCGCGGCGGTCGGCTGAGCTGTCCGAACAACTCGGGGGCTGAAATGTCGGCGGACTACCTGGTCGCTCCCGCTGTTTTTTTGATTGACACCCTATTCAGCCTTTATATTTTCGCGCTGCTGCTGCGTTTTATCTTTCAATGGGTGGAGGCCGATTATCACAATCCGATCTCCCAGTTCTTAATTAAGATAACGCATCCCCCGCTTCGACTGCTGCGCCGGTTCATTCCTTCCATCGCCCGCATCGACACGGCCTCCTTGCTGTTGATGTATGGGCTACAAATTTTGGGCAGCTATCTGATATTCTGGCTGAAAGGAACGCCCACAACCTTTCCAGCGCTATGTGTCTGGGCCTTCGCGCAATTGTTGGATGTGGTGTTTAACGTCTATCTTTTTGCAATTGCCATACGAGCCATACTGAGTTGGGTGGGGCCGGGCGTTTATAATCCCGCGACAGCCTTGTTATATAGCTTGACCGAGCCGTTACTGCGCGCCAGTCGGCGCCTAGTTCCGCCGATTGGCGGGATCGACTTGTCGCCGCTCGTCGTGTTCATTGGCATTGAATTGGTGAGGATTTTAAGCGCCACGCCATTACAGCGCCTGATGACGTTATTAAACTGATGAAATTCCAGCCCGACTGGCAAGGGGCGGACTTGATACTCAATGTCCACGTCCAGCCAAGGGCTGGCAAGGACGAAATCGTTGGATGTCATGGTGACCGGTTGAAGATAAGAATTTCGGCACCGCCCGTTGATGGCAAGGCCAACAAGCATCTTGTTGGTTTCCTGGCCGAAACATTCCAGGTTGCCAAGCGGGATATAATACTTTTGGCGGGAGAGAGTGGCCGCGACAAGCGCTTCAAGATTTTATCTCCGAAGCATTTGCCCGAGTCCATTGCCAAGTCTCAGTAAATGGACTGAGCCGGGATTTCGTCTACACTTCCTTTTTGTTTTGTCCAAAGATGCATTTGTCCGATGGGCGATAGGATCAAGAGCCGGAGATGAGCACCATCCAATTCAAAGATAAGCTGCGGGGATATGGCGAATGGCGCGAGCAATTAAGCCAAGCGGTTGAACAGTACCGGGCGTGGCTGGACCGCTATCAACTCAATAGCGAAGGCGTCAACGAAACTATCTCCACCATGCTGGAGGGGTTGCGCAGTGACCGGATCATCCTAGCGTTCGCGGCTGAATTTTCGCGGGGCAAAACAGAGCTTATCAACGCTCTGTTTTTTTCGGATACCGGGGTGCGCTTGCTGCCGTCATCGCCCGGTCGAACCACGATGTGTCCGACTGAAATTTTCTATGATGCGACGGGCGGGAGCTACATCCGCCTGTTGGGAATCGAGAGCCGTCTCAGCGACACGCCGCTGACCGACTATAAGAAGCATCCGCGCAGTTGGATGCAGATCGACTTGGATTGCGATTCCCCGGTCCAAATGCAGGAAGCCTTCCAGGAGTTGGCCGCCACCAAGCAAGTGAGCGTGGCCGAGGCTCGCAAGCTCGGGCTTTATTCCGAGGATATGCACATGCCTCACGGGGATGAGCCGGACACGGTGGAGGTTCCCTGCTGGCGCCACGCGCTCATCAGCTTCCCCCACCATTTGCTTAAGGAAGGGTTGACCATCCTCGACACGCCGGGTTTGAACGCCCTTGGCGCGGAGCCGGAACTCACCCTGCAAATGTTGCCGAAGGCCCAGGCGGTCATTTTCGTGCTGGCCGCCGACACGGGCGTGACCAAGAGCGACCTCGACATGTGGCGCAATCATGTCCGTGGGTCGCGGCAAGGCAATAAGAAGAGTGGCTTGGCGGTGGTCTTGAATAAGATCGACTCCATGTGGGGCGACCTTCAAGGCGAGGAGACCATAGAAAAGTCGATTCGCTCCCAGACCGAATCCGTGGGCAAAATCCTGGAAGTGGACAACAAGGTGATTTTCCCCATGTCCGCCAAGCAGGCGCTGCTCGCCAAGGTCAAGGGAGACAAGGCGCTGCTGGAAAAGAGTCGCCTCAAGAGCTTTGAAGAGTATCTGGCCGAAAGCGTCGTCAAGGAACGCCAAAACCTCGTGGTCGGGTCGATAGCGCAAGGCGTGGGGCACTTGGTCAGTGAGTCCTCAAGTGCTTTGGAGGCGCAGGTTCTCGATGCCGAGCGTCAGATCACGGACCTGCGTCAGATCGACATCACCAATAAAAGCAAGCTATCCCAGTTGATGACGGAAACCCGTGGTCAACAGAGCAGCTATCTGGTCGGCGTCGATCAGTTCCAGGCGAGTCGGCGGGTATTCGCGGTGCAGGCGAAGCTGCTGGTGGATTCCTTGGCGCCCGAAAAAGTCGAGGAAATCGTCCGTCGTACCCGCAAACAAATGGCGGGCAGCCTGACCACGGTCGGCATGAAGGGGGCGATGAGATCGGTGTTGGATGAGCTGCGGTCCGTGCTCCTGAATGCGGTGACTGTCTGTGAGGAGACGCGCAAGCTGGTCAGGGGGATTTATGCCAAGTTCCAAGAAGAGCATGGTGTAGCCGAGCTGAAGCCGCCGCTGCTGTCCCTGAAGCAGTATCAGGCTGAGCTTGAACAGGTGTTCGACGAGGGCGAATCCTTTAGAACCAGTGCCTCATCGACACTCATGGAGCAAAGCACCGTGGTGGTCAAGCTCTATACCACCACCGTTGCGCGAGCTAGGGAATTATTTGAGCAAGCCCATAAGGATGCCATCGGCTGGACCACCATGGCTCTGGTGCCCTTGGTTCACCAGATTAAGGACCACAAGCGTTTGATCGAAAGCCGCTTGGAGGTTCTGCGCAAGGTCAACGAGACGGGCGCATCCTTGGATGGGGAAATTGCCACCCTGGTCAAGTCCTTGAATTTGCTTCGCCACCAATATTCCGAATTGGTTGAAATCAAGAAGGGGCTTCAGATTGACGAGAAGGAGGGCGAAGGCGATCCTCAATCGCAGGATTATCGTCCGCCCAGAGCGATGGTTAGCTAAAATCACCCCGCTTTCACCGTCGGGTGAAAACCAAGTCCCATACCCCATGTCCGAGTCCCTGTCCCCTTGATTCAAATTTTGTCAAGGGGCGGTGGGCTGGGCGCGATGAGTAAGCGTTCTTTCCTTCCCTGTTTTCAAGTCCAGGGCATTCCCCCAGAACGCTCAGCATATGTTGGGCGTAGTCCTCCCAATCCGTTGCCGCGTGGAAAAAGCCGCCGCGTTCCAGCTTCCTGGTTATTAGCCCCATAAAGGCGGGGTTGACTATGCGTCGCTTGTGGTGTCGTTTTTTGGGCCAGGGGTCCGGGAAAAATAAATTGACTCCGGCTAGGCTGGCATCGGCTATGTTCTTGTCCAGAACCTCCATGGCGTCGGCGTTATAAATGCGCACGTTGGTCAGGCCGCGTTCACTCAATTTCAGCAGCAAGTGACCGACGCCGGGCCGATGCACCTCCATGCCTAGAAAATCTTTATCCGGTTGATCCGCCGCCATCTGAGCCAGCGATTCTCCGTTGCCGAAGCCAATCTCAACGATCACAGGGGCTTCCCGCCCGAAAACGGCCTGTTTGTCAAAGGCTTGACCGGACTCAAGTCCATACACCGGCCACAGGGTTTCCAAGGCTTTTTGCTGACCATCGGTTAGACGCCCCTGGCGTAGCGTGAAGCTGCGTATGCGCCGAAAATTGGCCGCGACATTTTCGCGAGAAGCGTCTGATTCAGGAATGTTATCAGTGTTATTTTGTCGGTTCATTTTGTAACAGTCAGTAATGGTACGATCTGGTTATAACCAAATAAATGGTTATATTTACTAGATAAATCTTTCGTAGGGCCGCAGCGAGGATGCTTTCCCTCGCAAGGCGCGTTTGTGAATCCCTTGGAGATTTAACGCCTGACCTAAGTCGTTTAATGAAACAACGGATAGTTTGAGCGAACGCGATCCCCTGCGGCGTGGTTGAGTTCGGGGGGTTAAGATATGCCCTCGATTCGCGTAGGTCAAAGTTCAAAGACGGGTCGTTTATAGCGATGAACTTAAGAGCCGAGAAGTTGCCGCCAGTATCGGTTGAGCCGATGCAGGTTCTGGCAGGACTTTATAGATCAACTTTCGTGGATAAGATGCGGGAGCGGTTCCGGCTAATGTTGGCGGGAGCCTACGCGGTTTATATCGCGGTGTTGGGGGAAGAATCCGATCCCGACGTGAGAGTCCACCTCGCTGACGTTTTGCACGACATCGCCGCACACACGGGCGAGTTGGTCGATGTATTTGAGGAGGAATTGATGCGCTCTTTCCGGGCCGAGATGGACTCCGGTTCGCCGGATGATTCCGCCGCCATGGATGTGGGTGCCAAGACTTCTCGCCCTGCCGCCTTGTCAATTGAATTAGGGGCTGGCTCGGGGGTTCAGGAATTCATTGCCAGGTCAATTAAAGGCTACGACACCCGCTACGGCAGCATCATTTTGGCCCTCACCAGAACTTTCGTGAAGCTCACCGATCAGCCCGTTGAGAGCTTCCGCCCGCCATGGACCCCCGCCAGATTGTTTGCAGCGTTTGCCGTCGTTCTCGACCAGGTCGGGATGCCCATGCACGGCGCGGTCAAGCTCGCTTTGTACAAAATGTTCTCGCAGGAGGTTCTGCGGTACTTGGGGGATGGATGCATGGATTTCCGTTATGCGTTACCCCATAGTTTGGCGGAACTGACCCACCCCGCTCATGAGCGTGCCGTCTTTCCAGCCTTGGCTGGTTTGCATCCGGTTTCCCCGACCTCGGGTTTGAAGCCCGACACCGCAGCGGATTCTGATTCGCGCAGGGCGTCTCCGGTGGCGGACGCGGCTGAGCGTGAGGGTTCGCGCATTGAAAATTCAACCGCAACCGCGAAGCCCCGCAAATTCGCCCATATCGGACTCGCCTTGTTTGGTTGTGCCGCGCTCATGGCCGCTGGTTGGTGGATAGGGGTGTATATCGCGAGAACGCGGCCATTGACAAGCTTGAGCCATGAGCAGCCTGTCCCCGGCAATCTTTCCCAATCCGAAGCAGAATCGACCGTCCATCATCCTTCTGCCCAGGCGCGGGCATTGGTCACGAACCCGTCCACCACCACCGAAGCGCCGCTCTTGTCTACCGCAGGGGTGCCGGTGAAAGGAGGGGAAGCCCTTTCCCGCAAGGCGGGTCCAATTTCCGCCGCAGATTCTTACGAAAGGCGCGAGATGCTGCGTGGTTTGAAGCTAAAGAATTTCGCGTGGAAAATCGACGCCGGTACAAACGAAATGCTATTTACCCTAACCCTCATGAATGCCAATCTGGTAAATGTCGGTGGCGTCGAGGTGGTTTGTTCCCAGTATTCCGGGTCCCTGGATTTTCTTGAAGCCGCCAAGGCGGTGCTTGCGGAGCCGGTTGAGGCGGGCCAGACCAAAATATTCAAAGCGGTGCCCATCGGTTCCGCCAGCGAGCAAGTCGACCGGGTCAATTGCGTCATAGCCGACTTGCAAGTCATGGCTTCCCCATAAGCCTCGACATCGCCCCTCGGTTCACACATTTCGCAGTCGGGTCGCCCCTTCAATTTTTTACTTGTGGATTCAGATTGCCCGCCCTATTCACCCACTCCTGGCAGGGTTTAAAAACACACTAAAACACTCGGTTAAAGAATTGCAAAAAATCACATGGGGAATTAAAGTGTGCGCCCATATTCATTCGTTGGCAGAAATAATGCGGCCATGCGCAAGGAGCGGTTTCAGGGTTGGGAGAGGCGTGGCCGAGCCAAACTACCGTTGAGCGAGCGAGCAATGACTGAACAACACTGGGACCGGGACACGGTGCGAGGCATCATCGCCGATGCGAAGAACAAGCCGGGCGCGTTGCTACCCATTCTGCACGGCATTCAGGACGCTTTGGGCTATGTGCCGCCGGAGAGCGTCCCGCTAATCGCCGGGGAGCTGAACCTGTCGCGGGCCGAAGTGCATGGCGTCATCAGCTTCTACCACTATTTCCGCGAGACGCCGCCGGGCAAACGCACGATTTACGTTTGCCGGGCGGAAGCCTGTCAGGCCATGGGGTCCGACGCGCTGGAAGCCCACGCCAAGCAGAGTCTCGGCATCGACTACCACGACACCACCGCCGACGGGGCCTTCAGCCTGGAGCCGGTGTACTGCCTCGGCAACTGCGCCTGCTCCCCCTCGCTGATGATTGATAAGGAAGTGCATGGCCGGGTGACGCCGGAGCGGTTCGACGAGATCATTGAAACCGTGCGGGTGAACGCATGATTAAGGTATATGTTCCACGCGATTCCAGCGCTTTGGGTTTGGGCGCTGAGCATGTTGCTAGCGCTATTCAGATTGAGGCCGCCAAGCGCGATGTCCGCATTGAATTAATTCGCAATGGTTCCCGTGGCCTGTATTGGCTGGAGCCATTGGTTGAAGTCGAAACATCCATAGGCCGGATCGCTTACGGTCCAGTTACCACACGCGATGTGCATTCCTTGTTTGAGTCTGGTTTTCTCCAAGGCAACCCACATCCGCTCTGCCAGGGCGTGACCGCCGACATTCCCTATTTGAAGAAACAGGAACGCCTGACCTTCGCCCGCGTCGGCATCACCGATCCGGTGAGCCTAGACGATTATCTGGCACATGATGGCTATCGCGGCCTGCGGCGTGCTTTGGACATGGCTCCGTCCGCCATCGTCGATGAAGTGACCCAATCCGGTCTGCGTGGCCGGGGCGGCGCGGCCTTCCCGACCGGCATCAAATGGCGCACCGTGCTGAACACTGTTGCCGATCAAAAGTACATCGTCTGCAACGCCGACGAAGGCGATTCCGGCACCTTCTCCGACCGCATGGTGATGGAAGGCGACCCCTTGGTCCTGATTGAAGGCATGACCATCGCCGGGCTGGCCGTCGGCGCGACTCAAGGTTACATCTATCTCCGCGTCGAATACCCCCACGCCCACCAAGCCTTGAACGAAGCCATTGTCGCCGCCTATGCGGCGGGCTATCTGGGCAAGGACATTTTGGGCAGCGGCAAGGCTTTCGATTTGGAGGTCCGGCTCGGCGCGGGCGCGTATGTGTGCGGCGAGGAAACCTCCCTGCTGGAAAGCTTGGAAGGCAAGCGCGGCCTCGTCCGCTTCAAGCCGCCGCTGCCAGCGATTAAAGGTCTATTCGGCCAGCCCACCGTCATCAACAACGTCATCTCCCTGGCCTCCGTGCCCATCATTTTGGACAAGGGCGGCGACCATTACCGCGATTTCGGCATGGGCCGCTCGCGGGGCACGTTGCCCATCCAATTGGCGGGCAATCTCAAGCGTCCCGGCCTCGTGGAAAAAGCCTTCGGTCTGACGCTCCGGGAAATCCTCTACGACTACGGCGGCGGTTCCGCCAGCGGTCGGCCCATCCGGGCGGTGCAAGTGGGTGGACCGCTCGGTGCCTATCTGCCGGAATCCCAGTTCGACACCCCCCTCGATTACGAAGCCTTCGCCGCCATTTGGGCGGTGTTGGGTCATGGCGGCGTGGTGGCTTTCGACGACACTGTCAATATGGCGAAGATGGCCCGCTACGGCATGGAGTTCTGCGCCGAGGAATCCTGCGGCAAATGCACGCCCTGCCGGATTGGCTCCACCCGTGGCGTCGAGGTCATCGACAAGATTGCCTCCGGCATCGAGCGCGACCGCAACTTAAGGCTGCTGCGCGATCTGTCCGACACCATGCTCAATGGCTCGCTCTGCGCCCTCGGCGGCATGACGCCGTATCCGGTGCTAAGCGCACTCAATCACTTCCCCGAAGACTTCGGGGCTTCCACGGTGGAACAAGCGGCTTAGTCAATCCGCCCACACGGTGCCACCGCCTTAAGCCACGCTCAGGACAGGCACCGGAACCGCCCCGCCTCACGACTTCCCACGCGGTGTGTGGGAACGAGCAATGATAGGAGGAGTCATCCCATGGCACTGCGCGATTACGATTACGGCACCCCGGCGAGTGATTCGCCGAAACTGGTCACTTTGGAAATCGACGGCTTCAGCGTCACCGCGCCGGAAGGCACGTCGGTGCTGCGGGCTGCCGCGAGTGTCGGCATCCAGATTCCCAAGCTGTGCGCCACCGACAGTTTGGAACCGTTCGGTTCCTGTCGGTTGTGCTTGGTGCAAATCGAGGGCGGGCGCGGTCTTCCAGCCTCCTGCACCACGCCGGTCGCGGAGGGCATGAAGGTCTGCACCCAGAACGAACGGCTGGCGAATGTCCGGCGCGGGGTGATGGAGCTGTATATTTCCGACCACCCGCTGGACTGCCTGACCTGTTCCGCCAATGGCAACTGCGAATTACAGGACATGGCCGGTGCCGTGGGTCTGCGCGAAGTGCGCTACGGCTACGAAGGCGAGAACCACCTCAAGTCCGACAAGGACGCCAGCAATCCCTATTTCAGTTTCGATCCCGCCAAGTGCATCGTCTGTTCGCGCTGCGTCCGGGCCTGCGAGGAAACCCAAGGCACTTTCGCCCTGACCATTCAAGGGCGCGGCTTCGATTCCAAGGTGTCGCCGGGCCAGAACCAAGCGTTCATGGAGTCCGAGTGTGTGTCCTGTGGCGCTTGCGTACAGGCTTGCCCGACCGCCACCCTGATGGAAAAGAGCGTCATCGACCAAGGCCAGGCGGAACACAGCATTGTCACCACCTGCGCGTATTGCGGCGTGGGCTGCTCGTTCAAGGCCGAGATGAAGGGCGCGGACGTGGTCCGCATGGTGCCCAACAAGGACGGCCACGCCAACCACGGCCATTCCTGCGTCAAGGGCCGTTTCGCCTTCGGCTACGCCACCCACAAAGACCGCATCACCACGCCGATGATCCGCAAGAGCATCAGCGACCCGTGGCAGGCGGTGTCCTGGGAAGAAGCCATCAGCTACGCGGCGTCCGAATTCAAGCGCATCCAGCATGACCATGGCCGCTATTCGGTCGGCGCTCTCACTTCCAGCCGTTGCACCAACGAGGAAACCTACCTCGTGCAAAAGCTGGTGCGGGCCGCTTTCGGCAATAACAATGTCGACACCTGCGCCCGCGTTTGCCATTCACCGACCGGCTACGGACTCAAGCAGACCTTGGGCGAATCGGCGGGCACCCAGACGTTCGACTCGGTGATGAAGTCCGACGTCATCATGGTCATCGGTGCCAACCCCACTGATGGCCATCCGGTGTTCGGTTCGCTGATGAAAAAGCGCATCCGTCAGGGCGCTAAGCTCATCGTCGCCGATTCCCGCGACATCGACTTGGTGAAGTCGGCGCACGTCAAGGCCGACTACCATTTGAAGCTACGCCCCGGCACCAATGTGGCCTTGGTCAACGCCCTCGCCCATGTCATCGTGGCCGAAGGACTCGCCGCCGAAGCGTTCGCTTTGGAGCGCTGCGACGTGGCGTCCTACCAAAAATGGAAGGCATTCGTGAGCGAGGAGCGCAACTCGCCGGAAGCCTTGGAATCCACCACGGGCGTCCCGGCGGAAACGGTGCGAGCGGCGGCGCGGCTTTACGCGACCGGCGGCAACGCGGCCATTTACTACGGCTTGGGCGTCACCGAACACAGCCAGGGTTCCACCACGGTCATCGGCATCGCCAACTTGGCGATGGCGACCGGCAATGTCGGTCGGGAAGGCGTGGGCGTGAATCCCTTGCGCGGCCAGAACAATGTGCAGGGTTCCTGCGACATGGGTTCATTTCCGCACGAATTCCCCGGCTACCGCCACGTATCCGACTTCGAGACCCGCTCCTTGTTCGAATCGGCTTGGGGCGTGACCCTGGAATCCGAGCCGGGCCTGCGTATTCCCAACATGTTCGGCGCGGCGCTGGATGGCAGTTTCAAAGGCTTGTATTGCGAAGGCGAGGACATCGCCCAGTCCGATCCCGACACCCAGCACGTCCACGCCGCGCTCCGCGCCATGGAATGCGTGGTGGTCCAGGATATCTTCCTGAACGAAACAGCCAAGTTCGCCCATGTGTTCCTGCCCGGTTCGTCCTTCCTCGAAAAGAATGGCACCTTCACCAACGCCGAACGGCGCATCTCGCCCGTGCGGAAGGTGATGCCGCCGCTGGCCGGGTACGAGGACTGGCAGGTGACGCAGATGCTGTCGAATGCCCTGGGCTATCCCATGAATTACTCGCACCCGTCCGAGATCATGGATGAAATCGCCAGCCTAGTGCCGACTTTTACGGGCGTCAGCTATGCGAAGCTGGAAGAACTCGGCAGCGTGCAGTGGCCGTGCAACGAGAAAGCGCCCGAAGGCACGCCCACCATGCACATCGACCGCTTCGTGCGCGGCAAGGGCCGGTTCCTGCTGACCGAATACACGCCGACCCCGGAACGCACCACCAGCCGCTTCCCGTTGATCCTGACCACGGGCCGCATCCTGTCCCAGTACAATGTGGGCGCTCAGACCCGTCGCACCCCGAATTCCATGTGGCATTCGGAGGACCGGCTGGAAATACATCCACACGACGCTGAAAATCGGGGCATCAAGGACGGCGACTGGGTGGGCATCAAGAGCCGGGCCGGTGAAACCGTGCTGCGCGCTTTAGTCAGCGAACGGATGCAGCCGGGCGTCGTTTACACCACCTTCCATTTCCCGGAATCCGGCGCCAACGTCATCACCACCGACAATTCCGACTGGGCCACCAATTGCCCCGAGTACAAGGTCACGGCGGTGCAGGTCACAAAGGTGAGCGAAACTTCCGAATGGCAGCGCCAATACCGCGAATTCACCGAGGAGCAATTGGCCCATTTGGAAAACCGCGCGGCGGCGGGCTAAATCACCGCCATGGCGGTCGTTGCCGACGAACTCGGCTGGCCCAGCTATCAGGTGAGGCCGGTCGAGCGTTGGCGGGACGGCGTTCAAACCCAGCAGGATGATTGTGTCGCCGAGGAAGCCCCGGTCGCGCTCATGTATAACGGCGAGCCGCATGTGGTCATGCTGGCGACCCCGCTGGATTTGGAAGACTTCGCGCTGGGTTTCAGCCTGACCGAAAATATCGTGGCCGACCGTCGAGAAGTTGCGTCGATCCGGGTTTACCAACGGTCGGAAGGCATCGAAGTTCGCCTGCGCATCCCGGACGCCCGTTGTGAAACCGTCGCCGACAAGGGCCGCAATCTCGCAGGGCGCACCGGCTGCGGTTTATGCGGGGCGCGGACCTTGCAGCAGGCCGTGCGCCGTCCGCCGCCAGTGGGGCAGGGCACACGGGTTTCATCCTCCGAATTGGCGAAAGCCTTAGCTGAATTACGCGACCATCAACGGCTGAACCGCTTGACCGGGGCCGTCCACGCGGCGGCTTGGGTGGTGCCGGGGCAGGGCATCGCGCTGGTTCGGGAAGATGTGGGTCGGCACAACGCCCTGGACAAGCTCATTGGCGCCCTGGCGAAAAAAGACACCGATTTCGGCGGCGGCTTCGTGATCGTCACCAGCCGGGCCAGCTACGAAATGGTCCAAAAATGCGCCTCGGTGGGTATTAGTTTCATGGCCGCGATTTCTGCGCCGACTGGACTCGCCGTGCGGCTCGCCGAGGACACCGGCTTCACCCTGGTGGGTTTCGCCCGCGACGATAGTCATGTGGTTTATGCCCATCCGCCGCGTTTGATCCACCCCAAATAACATCTCAAAAACCAGCCTCGATAATCCATGGATACTGAAAATCTGGTCAAAATGGCCAACGACATCGGCAATTTTTTCACTGCCGAACCCGACCACGCCGCCGCCGTGCATGGCGTTTTCGATCACCTTAAAAAATTCTGGGATCCCCGGATGCGCCGCGCCATCGTCCTCCACTATCGCGCTGGCGGCGTGGGCCTGAACGATCTGGCGCGGGCCGCTGTGGGCCAGTTGGATGAGGAAACCAGCGATCTGCATTCGACCGGGGACGGTTGAGTCTGAGCCTTCCCATCCAACCGAGAATGCCCGGCAGGCTAATCGGTTTTAACCTCGCTTCAATCGGGGAACGCCAGCGATGGTTGTTCCCCGATTTCGTATCCATGCCCCGCCAGTTTCCCGCCTGCTAGCTCAATACAGGACCATCGCCATGGGCGACAAAGACATCATTTCCAAGCGCGTCCTTAAGAATCTGGTGTGGGATTTCGCCATTCACCTGTTCGGGTTGCCCGTGACCGAATTGACCTCTACGCGGTGGATTGCGGGGAGTTCCTGCGGCAGGATTCGCCGGACGCCTGGG
>NZ_JBTEKS010000029.1:0-22645 GCF_054333355.1 Methylomagnum sp.
CAAATTGATTGGGCGCAGTACCAGCCCAAGGCCGCGCCCGTCCTCAAGCCCAAGAAGCAACTGCGCGAGCATCAAACCCACGCCGTCAACGCGGTGCGGCGCGGCTTGGAGAGCGCCGAGCGGGGCAAGCTCATCATGGCCTGCGGCACCGGCAAGACCTTCACCAGCTTGAAGATGGCGGAAGTCCTCGCCGGGCCGGGCGGGCGCGTGCTGTTCCTGGTGCCCAGCCTGTCGCTGCTTTCGCAAACCCTGACCGAGTGGACTCAGGAAAGCGCCGTTCCGCTGCACAGCTTCGCGGTGTGTTCGGATAGCGACGTGGGCAAGAAGCGCAAGGCGGAAGACGACACGGTGCAGACCTTCACCCATGAGCTTCGCTATCCCGCCACCACCCACGCGGCCCGCTTGGCATTCGAGATGGAGAAGCGCCACGACGCCCAGCATTTGAGCGTGGTGTTCAGCACCTACCATTCCATCGAGTCCGTGAGCCGCGCCCAGCACAACCACGGGCTGGCGGATTTCGACCTCATCATCTGCGACGAGGCGCACCGCACCACGGGCGCCATTTTCGACGGGGACGACGAAAGCGCCTTCATCAAGGTCCACGACGCGGCGTTCATCCGCGCCCGCAAGCGCCTGTACATGACCGCCACGCCGCGCATTTATGGCACCCCGGCCAAAGCCAAGGCCGAAAAGGGCGATGTGGTGCTGTGTTCGATGGACGATGAAAGCCTGTATGGCCGGGAGTTGCACGTCATCACCTTCTCGGAGGCGGTGAAGCGTAGCCTGCTGGTGGATTACAAGGTGATCGTGCTGTCGGTGGAGGAAGCCCACGTCAGCCGCCGCCTGCAAGACTTGCTCAAGGACGAGAACAACCAACTCAAGGTGGACGACGCCGCCAAGATCGTCGGTTGTTGGAAAGCCCTGTCCAAGCAGGGCTTGGCGGAGGCACTGACCGGCGATGACGCCGCGATGCGGCGGGCCGTGGCGTTCTGCCAAGTCATCGAAATCTCCAAGGGCGCGAAGACCCACAAGGTCAGTTCCAAGCAGATTGCCCGCATGTTCAAGGCCGTGGTGGAGGCTTATCAAGCCAGCGGAACCGACGAGCTGGCGTCATTCCTGGAGTGCGAGGCCGAGCATATCGACGGCAGCATGAACGCCAGTGAGAAGGAAACCAAGCTGGATTGGTTGAAGGCCGAGCCGCCTGAGAACACCTGCCGCATTCTCAGCAATGTGCGGTGCCTGTCGGAAGGGGTGGACGTGCCCGCGCTGGACGCCGTGCTGTTCCTGACGCCGCGCAATTCCCAGGTGGACGTGGTGCAGTCGGTGGGGCGGGTGATGCGGAACGCGCCGGGCAAGCAGCGCGGCTATGTGATTTTGCCAGTGGTGATTCCGGCGGGGATGGAGCCGCACGAGGCCTTGAACGACAACAAGACCTTCGCCGTGGTGTGGGAGGTGTTGCAAGCCTTGCGGTCCCATGACGACAAGTTCGACGCGATGGTGAACAAGCTGGATTTGATCGGCAGGGACACCCGCAAGATGGAAGTCATCGCCATCACCGACAAAATCGAGAAGCGGCAGAAGAAGGCCAAGGGCACCCGCAACGAGAAGGCGGGGCGGAACGGCTTCACCATCGGCAATCCCGAGCAGAAGCGCACCCAGCCCGCTCAGGAGGAATTGCAGTTCGAGATTGGCGAAATCGAGAAAGCCATTTACGCCAAGCTGGTTCAGAAGGTGGGCAACCGCCATCACTGGGAGGATTGGGCCAACGACATCGCCAAGATTGCCCGCACCCATATCGACCGCATCACCGGGATTCTTGAAAATCCGGCCCATGTGGCGGAACGCACGGCCTTCGACGCCTTCGCCCACGAGTTGCGGGACGACCTGAACAACAGCATCAGCGAGGGCGAGATTATCGAGATGCTGGCCCAGCACCTCATCACCAAGCCGGTGTTTGATGCGCTGTTCGAGGGCTACAGCTTCGCCCAGCACAACCCCATGTCCATCGCGATGCAGGGGGTGTTGGACGTGCTGCATGAGCATCATTTGGGGAAGGAGGCGGACACGCTACAAGCCTTCTATGAGAGTGTGAAGCTACGGGCCGAGGGCATCGACAATGCGGCGGGCAAGCAGCGCATCGTGGTGGAGTTGTACGACAAGTTTTTCCGCAACGCCTTCCCGAAGATGACCGAGCGTTTGGGCATCGTCTACACGCCGGTCGAGGTGGTGGATTTCATCATCCACAGCGTGGCGCACATTCTGGAAACGGAGTTCGGCCAAACCTTGGGGAGTCCGGGCGTGCATATCCTTGACCCCTTCACCGGGACCGGGACGTTTATCACCCGGCTATTGCAAAGCGGGCTGATTAGCGCGGAGGAATTGCCGTACAAGTACAAGAACGAAATCCACGCCAATGAGTTGGTTTTGCTGGCCTATTACATTGCGGCCATCAATATCGAGGCGGTTTATCACGGCATTGTGGGCGGGGAATATGAGCCGTTCCAGGGGATTTGTTTGACCGATACTTTCCAGCTTTATGAGAAAGAGGATTTGGTGGATGCGCTGCTGGAACACAACAGCGCCCGCCGCAAGCGGCAGAAGGAGTTGGATATTCGGGTGATTATTGGGAATCCGCCGTATTCCGCTGGGCAAAAGAGCGAAAACGACAATAATGATAATATTAAGTATCCTCAATTGGATAAGCGGATTAGAAAAACCTATTCAGAACGCTCCAAGCTTATTAGCAAAAACACATTATATGATAGCTACATTCGCGCAATCCGTTGGGCCAGCGACCGCATCGGCAATAGCGGGGTAATCTGCTTTGTCACAAATGCAGGTTTTTTGGAATCAAACACCACCGATGGTTTGCGGCAGTGTTTGGCGGAAGAATTTTCTAGCATTTATGTTTTCCATTTGCGAGGCAATCAACGCACTTCAGGTGAACTTTCCCGCAAGGAGGGCGGAAAAATATTTGGCAGTGGTAGCCGCGCCCCGATAGCTATTTCCTTGCTGGTAAAAAAACCTAAATCAACGTTGCAAGGCCAAATTTATTTTCACGACATTGGCGATTATCTAAAACGAGAGGACAAGCTAAAAAGGATCAGCGATTTCTCCAATGTTGCTGGAATTACTGAGATTGGAGGTTGGCAAAATATTATTCCCGATCAGCACGGTGATTGGCTAAATCTTCGCGATAACAGCTTTAATGACTTTATCGTTTTAGGCGACAAAAAAAGCAACGCCATCAAGTTATTTGAAAATTACTCTCTAGGAGTGGTCACAAACCGAGATGCGTGGTGCTATAACTTCTCCGAAATTAGTATAAAAAACAATATGAGCCGCATGATTGACTTTTATAATAAAGAGGTGAAACGTTTTAGCGTTGCCCATGAAGGGCTAGACAAAAAAATCCGCTCAGAAAAGGTTGATAATTTTATTGACACTGACCCCAAAAAAATTAGTTGGTCGGTAAATCTAAAGCAAAGCCTATTAAGTAATAGACAAGGGGAGATGGATACACAATGCTTGACAAAGAGCTTCTATCGGCCATTCACTAAACAATGGCTTTATCGTTCCCGGATTTTTAATCATTCACTAGGGCAGATGCCACATATCTTTCCAAACTCCATGGATGAGAACAGGGTAATTATCGTGAAATCGAGATGGGGGGCAGACAGTGGGCAACTCGCCCTGATGACAGACAAGATTTCTTCGTTACAACCAGATGGAGGGGAGCAATGTTTTCCTCTATACCTTTACCATACTCCCGAAGAATCCCCGTCCGATAACCCAAAAAACGCCGACCTATTCGCCGAACCAGCCAAGCCGGAAAGACAGCGCCGCGACGCCATCACCGATGAAGGGCTAGCCCATTTCCAAGCCGCCTATCCCGATGAAGTCCTCACCAAAGAAGACCTGTTCTACTACGTTTACGGCCTTCTGCACTCGCCCGACTACCGCGCCCGCTACGCCGACAACCTCACCAAAGAACTGCCCCGCATCCCCGCCGTGAAACGCGCCGCCGACTTCTGGGCCTTCTCCAAGGCCGGGCGCGGCCTCGCCCAACTCCACCTCAACTACGAAACCGTCGAACCCTACCCGGTCAACATCGAAACCGTGGGCGGAACCCTCAGCGCCGCTGACTACCGCGTCGAAAAGATGCGCTACGGCAAGAAGGGCAAGGACAAGGACTTAACGACGCTCATCTACAACGACAAGATCACCCTGACCGGCATCCCCTTGGAAACCTACGACTACGTGGTCAACGGCAAACCCGCCCTGGATTGGGTGATCGAGCGCCAATGCGTCAAGACCGACAAGGACAGCGGCATCGTCAACGACGCCAATGATTGGGCCATCGAAACCATGAACAACCCGCGCTACCCGCTGGAACTGTTCATGCGGGTCATCACCGTCAGCCTGGAAACCATGAAGATCGTGCGGGGCTTGCCTAGCTTGGACATTTAGGCGCTTCTGGCCTGCCTCCTGGTCCCACCTATCCCCGGCGTGTTGCCGGGGACTGGACCGGGAAAGCCGAACTCCGCATCAACCCGCCACCGCCACACCGCGCCGAAAATTGCCCCGCGCCCTGGTGCCCTCCCGGCGATTCCACCCCTTTGAAGAACCCCATAGCGCCATAGCGCACCCATGCCAAATGGCTTAAAAAGTATACTTTTTGAGACCTAGCCCGTTGCGTGTCTTTTTTAATGTCTTATAATGAGGTTCTCTCAATATTTTAGACGTTTCGAGACACAACACAGGAGGGCATACACATGGCTACCGTTGGATATGCGAGAGTAAGCAGCGTCGGGCAATCCCTTGATGTTCAGCTTCAAAAACTGCGGGACTGCGACAAGGTTTTCCAAGAGAAGCGCACCGGCACCACCGCCGAACGTCCCCAACTTAAAGCTTGCCTGGATTACTTGCGGGACGGGGATACGCTGGTGATTTCCCGGCTTGATAGGCTGGCCCGGTCCACCCTGCACTTGACCCAAATCGCCGACCTACTTAGACAGAAGGGCGTGGAGCTTCGGGTGATCGACCAAGCCATAGACACCACCACCCCGACCGGACGGCTTATGTTCAACATGCTGTCCGCTATCGCCGAGTTTGAGACCGAAATCAGGAAGGAACGCCAGCTAGACGGCATTGAAGCGGCCAAGGAAAAGGGCGTGGAGTTCGGACGGAAGGCCAAGCTGACGCCGGATCAAATCGAGGAAATGAAAGCCAAGCGGGCCGAAGGCGTGCTTATTAAGGATTTGATGAACGAATACAGCCTAAGCAAAGCCAGCGTTTACAGGCTCTTGGGCGAGAGTCCCGCGAACGGCTGAACCTGCTGGGGCTGGCGTCTATCCGCCCCAAGCCACGGACGAAGCTTGGGGGTGGGAATCAACACTCTCAAAAATTCACCTATACCAGCCCCGCCGGATTGGAATCCAAGTCGGCGGGACGGGGCGCGACCTTCCGCAAACTGACGGCAGAAAGCTTACATTGTGGTTACATGAAAAGGCCGTCTATAGAAAATATGATTTAATTCAGTAGGTTAAGACCTATCTTTTCATCATGTCGAAGAATTCCTGATTGGTCTTGGTATCTTTCATCTTGCCCAAGAGGAATTCACTCGCCGACATTTCATCCATCGGCTGGAGAATCTTGCGGAGTATCCAGCACTTCTGCAATTCGTCGCCGGGGACGATGTATTCCTCGCGGCGGGTGCCGGAACGGTTGATATTGATGGCCGGGTAAACGCGCTTCTCGGCGATTTTCCGCTCCAAGTGCAATTCCATGTTGCCGGTGCCTTTGAACTCCTCGTAGATCACCTCGTCCATGCGCGAGCCGGTGTCGACCAGGGCGGTGGCGATGATGGTCAGCGAGCCGCCTTCCTCGATATTGCGGGCCGCGCCGAAGAAGCGCTTGGGGCGTTCCAGGGCGTTGGCGTCCACGCCGCCGGTCAGCACCTTGCCGGACGAGGGAATCACGGTGTTGTAGGCACGGGCCAGGCGGGTGATGGAGTCGAGCAGGATCACCACGTCGCGCTTGTGTTCGACCAAGCGCTTGGCCTTTTCCAGCACCATTTCAGCCACTTGCACATGTCGGGCCGGGGGTTCGTCGAAGGTGCTTGAAACCACTTCGCCCTTCACGCTGCGCTGCATCTCGGTGACTTCCTCCGGGCGCTCGTCGATGAGCAGCACGATGAGGTAGCACTCGGGATTCTTCTCGGCGATGGAGTGGGCGACGTTTTGCAGGATCATGGTCTTGCCGGCCTTGGGCGGCGAGACGATCAGGCCGCGCTGGCCCTTGCCGATGGGGGCCACCAGGTCGATGACGCGGACGGTGAGGTCTTCGGTGGTGCCGTTGCCGAGTTCGAGGGCGAGGCGTTCCTTGGGGAACAGCGGCGTCAGGTTGGAAAAGAGAATCTTGTGCTTGGCGTTCTCCGGCGGCTCGTAGTTGATCTGCTCCACCTTGAGCATCGCGAAATAGCGCTCGTTGTCCTTGGGGGGGCGGATCTTGCCGGAAATGGTGTCGCCGGTGCGGAGGCTGAAACGGCGAATCTGACTGGGGGAGACGTAGATGTCATCGGGACCGGCGAGGAAGGAGCTGTCGGCGGAGCGGAGGAAGCCGAAGCCATCGGTGAGAATTTCCAGGACGCCATCGCCGTAAATGTCTTCGCCGCTCTTGGACTGCTTTTTCAGAATGGAAAAGATCAAGTCCTGTTTGCGGGTCCGTGCCACGCCTTCAATGTCCAGGGATTCGGCGATTTCAATAAGCTCGGAGACGGGTTTACGCTTGAGGTCGGTCAGATTCATAAGAGGTAAGAAGATTGGGGGTAAGGGATGTATCGGGCAGCCAATCGTGTTCAGGGCTTTTGAACCCGCCAGGGAAGCGAGTCGGGGGAAGCGGCCGGGAGGCGGCGCGAGCTGGGAGATGGCGATTGGATGAGTAAAATTAGCACAGCCCCCGGTGCCCGTCCAGCAAAGCCCTGGACGGGCGGGGTGTCGGATTTAAAGGTTGGCGTCGATGAAAGAGACTAACTGGGATTTCGCCAGGGCACCCACCTTGGTGGCTTCCACTTCGCCATTCTTGAACAGGATCAGGGTCGGAATGCCGCGCACGCCGTAACGCTGCGGGGTGCCGGGGTTGTCGTCGATGTTGAGCTTGGCGACGGTCAACCGCCCCGCGTAGTCCTTGGAAACGTCGTCCAGAATGGGGGCGATCATTTTGCAGGGACCACACCATTCCGCCCAGAAGTCGAGCAGGACGGGGGTGTCGGATTTCAACACTTTCTCTTCGAATTCAGCGTCGGTGACATGAAGAATGCTCGCGCTCACAGGAGTCTCCACAATTGTTGGTTATTCGGGTGAAGGGGATTTCGGGTGGGTTTTGAAGGCTGCCGGGGATTGGCATAAAGACTTAGCTTTCCTTCGCTAATTATGGGTTCATTTCAGCTTAATCCAGGGACAAAAGCAAGCCCCGACCGCGCCCAACGCCTTGGGCTATGTTGGTTAGGCCGCGTCCAAGCGGGCTTGGTTCCGGGGCAAGCCTGGCGGCGGTCAAATCATTAATTCCCGGAAATCCTCAATGGCGGGGAATTCGGTGATGTCGCGGGACGGCTGGCGGGAATCGTTCTTGCGGATGGCGACCAAGTGAGCGATGCCGTATTGGCGGGCGGAACGCAGCACGGAGAGGCTGTCGTCCACCATGAGGGTTTGTTGCGGATCGAAGGGTTCGACGCCGCGCAGCAACCCCCAGAACGCCGGGTTTTCCTTGGGGTGGCCAAGGCTGTGGGAGCTGACGATGTGGTCGAACAGGGCGTTGAGGCAAGTCCGCTCCATCTTCAGGCCGAGGCTCTTGGGATGGGCGTTGGTCACGAGGACCAGCCGCTTGTCCAGGCGGCGCACGTAATCCAGGAATTCGGTGACATGGGGCAGGACGGCAATCAAACCGGCGATTTCGGTCTTCATGCCAGCGATGTCCAGGTTCAACTGCTCGCTCCAGTAGTCCAAGCAATACCATTCGAGCCGCCCCTCCGTGGCCCGGAAGCGCGGAATCAAGCGGGTCTTGGCTTCTTCCGGGGTGATGCCGTGCTGTTCCGCATAGCGCTGCGGCACGAATTCCCGCCAGAAGTGGTTATCGAAATTGAGGTCCAGCAATGTACCGTCCATATCCAGAAATACGCTGCTAATGTTTCGCCATTCCATCATGGGATATGATTCCGCCGTTAATAACCAAACCAAAACTTCATTTTCCCTTATTTACATCATTTCCAGTGAGCAGCGGCCAAGGATTTCAAACCATGCCCCTTCGAACCGAGCCTTCGCATTTTCTGGAGCCGGTGCTGGCCCTAGCCAAAGAGGCGGGCCGACGCATCATGGAGATTTACCAATCCGATTTCAGGGTGGGACTCAAGGACGACCACTCGCCACTCACCGCCGCCGACTTGGCGTCCCACCACTGTCTGGTGGAGGGTCTCTCGGCCCTGCATCCCAGGCACCCAGTGCTATCGGAGGAGTCCACGGGCCTGACCTTCGCGGAACGCGCCGAGTGGGAAACCTATTGGCTGATTGACCCCTTGGACGGCACCAAGGAGTTCATCAAGCGCAATGGCGAGTTCACCGTCAATGTGGCCTTGATTCACCGAAACGAGCCGGTGTTGGGCGTTGTGTATGCTCCGGCCAAGGATTTGTGCTATTTCGCGTCGGAGGGCTGCGGGGCGTTCCGGCAAGTGGGCGAGGCCGAGCCGGAGAACATCGAGGTTTGTCCGAGTGCGCCCTCGACCGTGCGCGTGGTTGGCAGTCGGTCCCACGGCACCGTGGACTTGGGGCTTTATCTCAGCCGCTTGGGCGAACACGAGTTGGTGTCCATCGGCAGCTCGTTGAAGCTGTGCCTGGTGGCGGAGGGCGCCGCTGATTTGTATCCCCGCATCGGCTTGACCTCGGAATGGGATACGGCGGCGGCTCACACGGTGGTGAAAGAGGCGGGCGGCAAGGTGGTCGATCTGTCCGGCCAGCCATTGCGCTACAACGCCAAGGAATCCATCCTCAACCCGTACTTCCTGGTTTATGGCGATCATTCCCGCGATTGGTGCCGCTACGCGGCGGGTATTGTCGAGGAATAAATAGTTCGGGCGCGCGGGGATGCGCTAGCGCTGATATGGACGCTGATTGGGGGCGAGGCGACAGAACACGAGGGGAAGCGCGACGCGGGACTGATGAGTCCTGAAGGCTGGCGGGAATCTCGTGGAATGGTGCGGGAGCAAACCCCGGTGTGATCGGATGGGGGGGGAAATCACAGCCGGGATTGCTCCCACATAGGTGGGTATGCGACGGACGCTGGTGAATCGCCCGAAACATCCTGTTTTCGCGGTTCTTGAAGCTTGGGGGCATCAAGCTTAGGTTCAATGTCCGTTTCGTCACCTAGAAGACGAGATTATTATAACAGCGATTCCTACAAAATCAGCAAGGGGAATTTGCGAATCTCCATGAAGCCCATAAAAACCGCTTTATAAACAGCCGGTTATAAGTCGAAAAAATCCGATCCATTGATAGACCTTACAGGACTCCATTTATGAAGAAGATCACGCTCACGTTGGTTTTGCTGATGTCCAGCCTGGTGGCCTGCGCCCGCGACGTGGTGAATCTGACCCCGGACCAATTGCAAGCCATGCAGGCCCAAGGCGCCTTGGTGGTGGATGTGCGCACCCCGGAGGAATGGGATAAGGGCGGCCTGATTCCCGGCAGCAAGGGGCTGACCTATTTCGACGCCAATGGCGGCTATGACAAGGACGCCTGGCTCAAGCGGCTAAAGCCCTTGCTGGCCTCGCCCGAGCAGCCGGTCATTTTGGTGTGCCGTTCCGGCCATCGCAGCGCCACGGTGGGCAAGATGCTGGTGAACGAGGCGGGCTACCCCAAGGTTTATCAGTTAGAGAACGGGATAAAGGGCTGGAGTTCACAGAGCAAGCCCTTGCAGCGACGGGAAGACTGCCGGGCCTGTTAAGCGGCGTTCCTTATCATGGGGAGAGTGGAGCGCCGCCCGGCCATTGCGGCAAAGCTACCGGAATGGCCGGGCGATGGGAATCGGCTACGGCTTGAGGCGGTTATACATTTGCGCGAGGTCTTGCACGATCTTCATGGACGCCTTCGCGTAATGGCCCTTATTAAGCTCCTTGAGGGCGGCTTCCGTTTGGCCGGTTTGGGCCAGGGTCAGCACGCGGCCCGCGCAGACATGGAAATGGGCGTGCTGGTGCTTCAAGCGACTGAATTGATGGTCATGGCCAAACTGTTCGCTGCCCGTACCGTGTATCCATTTGCCCAGCACACATTGGTCATCCCGCGACACCGCCTCGGGCAGCAAGGTTTCCTCGGATGTCCCGTCGATCACCGCCCGCAATTGTCTGAAACCCATGGCACACCTCGTTTTTGTGATGATTTATGTCGTAAGCAAAGCCTCGTGGCCGGTCGGCGGGAGACTATGGCGAGGATGAGATCAGGGGGCCTCGCCATATAGCTTAATTCCGCCGAGCGCCGCCTTTAGTGTAACCGATCCCTCCACGCCAATGCCGACATACAGCCCAGTGATTCTCCACTGTGATAAATCCTTATTCAGTGAGGCGGGGGCGGCGTGAATATGCTGTTTCAGGCGCTCCAATAGGCCCAGCCTATAATGATTCTCCACGCCGGGCGCCAGGCAGGCCGACTTATACGCGGCGATGGTGTCGTTGATGCCATAATTAACCGGACCCGACCACCACCAGGGTATGGTGCCGCTATCACAGGCGTGCTGATAAATGCTGGCGCGGGTATCCCGCAGTAGTATCTGATAATACAAAACCTGCCCGGCCCGGTGATTGCCCACCACAATGCCCGCCACGATATACCCATAATCCACCTTGCCGGATTTCCCGCAACGGGCCGTCACGGTTTCTTCCAGTTCAGCCGCGTCGAATTCCAGGGTTAGCGAATTCAAGCCGCCCAAGGGCCGATTGTCCGCGCTAGCCGGGGATAACAACGCCTCGGGATACCCAGGATAAGTGAATCGGTCGATGGGGGAAACAAACACATCGAATTCCACCCCGCAGGCCAGCGCCTCGCCCTTTTGGGTAAGTTTCACCTTGGAATCCCCGGCTTTGCCCCGATCTACGGATACTTGGGCATGGGGGTTTTGGGTGGTCCAGCCACCCGGCGTGGTGGACGACCCTTGCGGTAATTCGGCGGGGATATTCCACTGCGCGATCAGCCAATGGGCGCGCGGGCCTGTGGCATTGCCAACCGGGCCGTAGAGGGTTTTGTCGTGGTTTTTGGGGGCGATGTAAAAACTATCGGAGAGTGGCGCGTCCTTGAGGGTATACCAGACCGTGGATCCGCCGTGCGCGGCGTTGGCCATGGCTAGAATTAATACCGTCGGGAATGGCTTGGTGCGTGGTAATGGATTCATCGTGGTGGGGAGGTGGGTTTAGGCGACTGGACCCATCTTATCTGAACCCGCCAGGATGTATGGTCGCCTCTGTTTGGGTGAGGGATGAACCCGACGGGATTGGCGAGTTAACGCTCCGGGGCAAGGCCAGGGAAAGCCCCATGGGTGAGCATGGGGCCGTGGGGGGAAGGCTATGATGCGTTCAGCATCATTTGATTAATTTCAGCCAGCGTCATCGTCACCGACTGGTTGCCCTGCCCCCAGAACGTCACCGACTGATCGGCTGCATTCACGGTGATCTTGTAGACATAGCGGGCGCCGGGCTTTTCCACTTGCTTAAGGACTTGCTTATGCGGGTCGTACATCACCATGCCGAAGCTGACGCGGTTGTCCAGGTAGCTGAATGGCCAGAGCGCGAAGCTGCCGATGACCAGCGCGGGGCTGGTATGGGTGGGTTCAAGGCTATTTGGGCCGGAGATGGCGGCCACTTTCAGGCCATCTGGAATCGGGCCTTTCGGCGCGGCCCGGTGGACGACATGAGGGACGGGGTGGGTGGCGGCATTTCGGCGCTTGCCCTGCCCTTCCGGGAAGCCGTCGGGCGTGCAGAGTTCAAACGTCCATTCCTGATAGTTGTCCTCACGGGTTTGGTCGTCATATTGAATGCAGAAATGGTCGTTTCTTGTTTCCCGACCTTGGGGGCCGAGATACCTGCCAGAGTTAATATTCTGGATAAGCCAATGGCCGTTTTGCAGGGGGTTAAAGCGCCATTCTTGGAAGGAGAACCCCTGGGTATGATATTGAATGGCCGTGGCGCCATTTCCGGTTTCGCGGCCACGAATGCAGGCGATATGCATACTATGCTGATTCAGTATTATCCAGGACGATTCGCGGTACTGGATAATATTCCAAACCTGGGGGCTTTCCAGTGTTTTTACATCGGATCCAAGCCAATCTTTGATACTCAAACTGGTATCGTCATTCCTCCAATTGGAGGGTCCCCCTTCGAGGCTTAGATAGCGTCCGCTTTTTACGTTTTTGATACGGACTCTTACTAGGGGCTGTCTGGGATCTATGCTCATATTGATTCTCTTTTTTGTGAACTGGCCGCAGAGTTAAGCAATTAGACCCCGCCTGCGGCTATGGGAAAGCGGAATCTAATATTGATGTGGCCCGTATGCAGCGCAGTGAAACAGGGATATTTCGTGAAGCAATCACCCTATATTCAATTGTGCTGCATCCTGATTATGCGGGCTAACATAGCGTACTCCTTTGCTTTGTCAGAGGGAATCACGCCTGTTCCATGGCGTTTCGTGACGGCAGGCTATGTGTTGCATGGCTAAGGATGAGGCGTAACGCCGGAAGGATGGCAACGAGTTCGCGAGACCGGCTGATGCCCGACGATCGGCGTTGGCTTGGAAGCCGTCAAGCTCTCCGCCGTGGTCATCTGCTATACCATTACGTCGAAGCAAAATCCCATGCTGAATCAACCCCCTTCTCGGAATTCCCCCATGAAAGAAATACGCGCCTACATCCAACCCCATGTCCTCGACCGCTTGGTGGAGGCTTTCGACGAGATACCGGATTTTCCCGGAATGAGCTTGAGCGATTGCCAGGGCTTTGGCCGGGAACGGATCGAGGCCGGTCGCGGCTTTACCCAGTTCGCGACGAAAAAGCGCCTGGAAATTTTCGCCCCGGATGAGTTGGCGGAAACCATCGTCGCGACCATTATGAAACATGCCCATACCGGGCGGGCGGGGGACGGAAGGCTGTATGTGACGGAAGTGTTGGCGTGGGGGAAGATTCGGACGGGGAAGCGGGGCGGGGAAGTGGTTTAAATCGCTGCTTATCTGACCCTGCGCGGCCATGACGCACGCGGCGGGATCCTCTTATTACTCCCTCTCCCACCGGGAGAGGGCGGATCAAAAAAGGATTTCTTCCTTATCGCTCGCAGTCCCGGCCTCAGCCGGTCTAGCGTCGGCTGAGGCCGAGATCACGGGCCTTAACCTCAATAAAGTCCGCTGTTCTTGAGGTAATCCCGGAGCCACCGAAAGATCGACACCGCCGAATACAGCATGATGGCGAAGAAAATCCATTCCTGCGGCGACACGCCGGTGGGATCGTCGTCCAATACGACGATGCCGAACACGGACACCAAAAACAGGGCAAAATAATTGAGCAGGCCAAGCATCGGTTTTCCCCTTGTGAAGATATGCGGTTTATTTCTAGCCTCCTGGTCGGAAGCCCATTCCCGGCGATTGTAGACAATCCAGCCACCGAATGTTTCCCGCGACACACCCCGCCAGCCACATCCGAATCCACATCGACACCGCCCCATGAACACCCTGTTTTCCGAAATCGCCCGTTCCCCGGTGATGCTGATCCACGGCGGCGCTGGCTCCGTGGAACCCCACCCCAGAGCGCGAGAGAGGCGCACGGACTTCCTGCGCACGCTGGCGGAAACCGCTTGGCGGGACATCGCCGCCGGGCAAGGGGCGGTGGAGGCGGTCACGGCCATCGTCGAGCGGCTGGAAGCCTCGCCCTTGTTCAACGCGGGCTATGGCGCGGCCCTGCAAAGCGATGGGCTGGCGCGGTTGTCGGCGTCGCTGATGGACGGGGCGCGGCAGCGGTTCTCCGGCGTGCTGCTGGCGACCCATTTAATACATCCCAGCCAACTAGCGCTGGCCTTGCAGGATCGGGAAGAGTCGGTGCTTGGCCCGTTGGGCGCGCAACTGTTGGCCCGCGAATTGGGCATTCCGCCGGAGAACCCGGCCTCCGACGAACGGGCGATAAAGTGGGCCGACTATCTGGCTCGGCAAGCCAAACCCGGCGGCGGCTCCGGCACGGTGGGCGCGGTGGTCTTGGACGCGGCGGGTCGCCTAGCGGCGGCCACGTCCACGGGCGGTGGGCGCTTCAACACGCCGGAACGCATTTCCGACTCGGCCACCGTGGCCGGTAATTACGCCTCCGGTTTCGCCGCCATCAGTTGCACCGGCGTCGGCGAACAGATCGTGGACGACGGCTTGGCGGTGCGTCTGGAAACCCGTGTGCGGGATGGCCTGTCCATTGTCAAAGCATCTGAGCGCACCTACCGCGAAGCCGTGGATCGGAAGCGCGAATACGGCTGGATCGCCATCGACCGGCGCGGCGCCTGGGCCATGTGCCACACCACGCCCGCCATGGTCTGCGCCGCCATGAGCGCCAACCGGCAGGCACCCCTCTTGGGCTGAGCATGTTTTCCCGCTTGTTCCGACGGCTGAAGCCGAGCCTTTTCTCCGAGCCGCCGCCACTCCCGGAAGCGGCCTGGATCGAAGCCACCGCCGACCTGCCGGTGTTCGATGGACTCGGCGGGGACGACATCGAGCGGCTGCGCCGACTCGCCGCGCTGTTCCTGCGCGACAAGATTTTCGAAGCCGCCGGGGGCATGGTCCTGAACGACGCCATCCGCACCCGCATCGCCGCCCTCGCCTGCCTGCCCATCCTCGGGCTGGATTTCGGCTGGTACGACGGCTGGCGCACCGTGGTGGTCTATCCCGGCGAATTCGTCCGCCCGCGCTCGCAGTTCGACGACATCGGCGTGATGCACGAATGGGAGGACGTGTTGAGCGGCGAATCCTGGGAACGCGGCCCGGTCGTCCTGTCCTGGGCCGATGTGGAGGCTTCCGGCCTGGGCGACGGCTACAACGTGGTCATCCACGAAATGGCCCACAAGCTGGACATGCTCGACGGTCCCCCGGATGGCCTTCCGCCCCTGCCCAAAGCACTCAAGCGGCGGGACTGGACAACCGCGTTCAGTGCCGCCTTTGAGGACATGAACGCCCGCCTGGACCGGGGCGAGGACACGCGAATCGACCCCTATGCCGCCGAGGAGCCGGGGGAGTTTTTCGCGGTGCTGAGCGAGTATTTCTTTGAACTACCAGAACTGGTGAAGGCGGAATACCCGGCGGTGTATGAACTGCTGGCGGCGTTCTACCGGCAAGACCCAGCGGAGCGCGGGGAAGGTGGGAGCGGGCCTCAGCCCGCGACCTAGCCCCTGCCCCACCGCAACCCATCCATGGAGAACCACGATGACCGAACTCAAAATCATCAGCGACAGGCAGCTCCACACCCTGAGCCGCGAGGCCGGTGCCTCGCCCCGCTTGCGGCGGAATCTCAACCTCCACCCCGCCCTAGAAGACCCGGTTCAACGCTTGTTCAATGCGATGGAGCCGGGCACCTACGTCCGCCCGCACCGCCACGCCCGGGCGGATGGCTGGGAACTCATGCTGGCGGTGCGCGGGGCTTTCGCCATCCTGACCTTCGACGACCAGGGCGCGGTGCGGGAACGGGTCGACCTGAGCGCCGTCGGCGGTCCCGTCGCCGTCGAGATTCCCGCCCACGCTTGGCACGCCGCCGTCGCCCTCGCCCCGGAAACCATCCTGTTCGAGGCGAAGCCCGGCCCCTATTCGGCGCTGGATGACAAGGACTTCGCCGCCTGGGCACCGCCCGAGGGAGACCCGGCTTGCGAAGGCTTCGTGACTTGGTACGAGACCGCCCAAACCGGCAACCACGCGCCGCCTTATCCAATCCTTGCCCACTGAATTTCCCCGCCAGCCCGCCGCCATGCGTTGGCAAGCCGGGGGGTAGGCATTAGGATTTGCCGCAGCCAGCGGGTCCGGCTTCTTGCCCGACCGCCCCGCCACGCAAAATGAGTCTCGCCCTCCCGACCCGCTTCCCCACCACTAACCAACAAAAAAAGACTGCATGAATCTCCCCATCAAGACACTGCTGCTTAACGGTTCCATCGCACTGCTGGCGGGTTCCCTGTTATTCGGCTGCGCTTCCAAAAAACCAGTCCCGCCCAAAAAGACGGCGGGTGAACAGACGACAGAGGCACAAACCGATCCGGTTCACGCGCAATCGCTGGTCGTGAGCGCCTGGGTGCAAGCAATAAACCCGAGCAAGCGGACCCTCACCCTAAAACTTCCCGACGACAGGACGGCCAGGGTGAGCTGCGGGCCGGAGGTTCAGAATTTCACGCAAGTCCAGGCGAGCGACGATGTTAAGGTGGAGTTCGTGGAAGCGATGGACATGATCGTCGTCGATCCCGATGGCAGGCCGGTCGGGCAAGATGTCGCGCCGGACAAGCGGGGCCGCAAGGCCAGCAAGGGCAAGAGAGCCGCCGGGGGGCTGGTCAAAATGCTTGAGATCACCGCCACCGTCGCCGCCATCGACCCCGACCGCCGCAAAGTGACCTTCCAAGGATCGAAAGGCAACACCACCACCGTCACCGCCGGTCCCGAGGTCAAGGGGCTGGACGCCATGAAGCCGGGCGATACCGTGTTGGCGCGGTATCTGGACGTGACCTCCATCAAAGTCACCACGCCGGAAAAGATACCCGTCAGGCGATAAAGCCAAGCCTTTTTGAACGCGGTAGGCCGGGCTTTAGCCCGGCCCTGGCTTAGCCCAGATCGGGCTGAAGCCCGACCTACAAGGCTACGCCCACCATTCGCCCCGCACATCCTGCTAAAATCGCGCCGCCTCGTACCGGCCACGGCGACGGGCACCCCCACACGCGCAGTCGGCCCCCCTCCCGCCCGGCTGCTTGAATCCGCCATAGCCAAGAGAACACCGGATGCCCGCATCAGTCATGGACCCGCAATTCTGGGTCGGCCTCGGCCAAATCATCGTCGTCAACATCATCCTGTCCGGCGACAACGCCGTGGTCATCGCCCTCGCGGCCCGCTCCCTGCCCGAAGCCCAGCGCAAACTGGCGGTGTTGTGGGGTTCCATCGCCGCCATTGTCATGCGGGTGATCCTGACCATCGTCGCCGTGGAAATGCTGCGCCTGCCCTACCTGAAACTGGTCGGCAGCGTCCTATTATTCTGGATCGCGCTGCAACTGCTGTTGCCGGAAAACGAGGACGGCCATGGACTCGAAAGCCACGACAACCTCATGGCGGCCATCCGCACCATTCTGCTGGCGGACTTGGTGATGAGCCTGGACAACGTCATCGCCGTGGCGGCGGCGGCGGATGGCGACAACCTGCTGTTGATCCTGGGGTTGGGCATCAGCATCCCCCTGGTGATTTTCGGCAGCACCCTCATCCTGAAGCTCATGGACCGCTACCCCATCATCATCACCCTGGGCGCGGCCCTGCTGGGCTATGTGTCCGGCGAAATGCTGGTGACCGACCCCGCCCTGAACCTGCCCGAATCCGGTTGGCAACATCAACTCATTCCGCTCGGCGGCGCGGCGCTGGTGGTCATCGCCGGGAAATGGCTGGCGCAACGCAAGCTGGCGCTCGCGCCGCAGGGCTTGGTGGACCTCGCCGACGAGGAAGATCAGCCCAAATCCAACAAACCCCATTAACGCCCGGCCTCAAGGAGAACGCCCATGCTTAAAATCCTGGTTCCGGTGGACGGTTCGGAGAATTCCCTCCGCGTGGCCGACCACCTGATAACGAAGACCGGCTGGCTCAAGGGGCCGGTGGAGATTCATCTGCTCAATGTTCAGCACCCCTTGCACGGGGAAGTGGGCATGTTCCTGGACGGCGCCCAAATCCGCGATTACCACCACGACGAGGGCCTCAAAGCCTTGGAGGCGGCGCGTGCGAAGCTGGACGGCGCGGGCGTCGAATATCAGTTCCACATCGGCCTGGGCGACCCCGCCGAGGTCATTGCTCAATACGCGCTGGAAAAGGACTGCGACGAGATCATCATGGGCGCCCGTGGCCTGGATTCCATCGCGGCGCGGCTGCTGGGTTCGGTGGTGTCGGAGGTTCTGCAACTGGCGGACGCGCCGGTGGTGCTGGTGAAATAAGGCGCGAAGCGGCCATGAACCCTCAAGGAGGGCATCGCCGCAGGCCTTCATTTCAAGTCCCGCCCTCCCCTCCCCTCCCCTCCCCCGCCATGAGCCTCGACTTCGCCACCCTCGACCTGCTGCGCCAAGGCCACCCCGCTTGGCGGCTGTTGCGCTCGGACCACGCGCCGCTGGTGGCGAGCTTCCTGCACCGGGTGTTCATCGTCCCAACCAGCGGGTGATGGACCAGGCGGACTTGGCGGAAGCGCTGGAAGACGAGCTTTACGGCCTGCGCCAACGGCTGGGCGCGGGGGCGTTTCCCAAATCGGCGCTGGACTACCTCAACGACTGGGCCAGACCCGAGAAAGGCTGGCTGCGCAAGTTCTACCGGCAGGGTTCGGACGAACCGCAATTCGACCTGACCCCGGCCACCGAGAAGGTCATCGCCTGGCTGGGTTCCCTCACCGAACGCAGCTTCGTGGGCACCGAATCGCGGCTGCTGACGCTGTTCGAACTACTCAAGCAGATGAACGAGGGCAGCGAAACCGACCCGCAAGCCCGCTTGGCCGAACTGCGCGAGCGCCGCGACGAGATCGACGCCGAAATCGCCCGCGTGCAATCCGGCAACATGGCCCTGCTGGACGATACCGCCCTCAAGGACCGCTTCCAGCAATTCACGGCGATGGCCCGCGACCTACTGACCGACTTCCGCGAGGTGGAACACAACTTCCGCGCCCTGGACCGGCGGGTGCGGGAACGCATCGCCCTGTGGGAAGGGGCCAAGGGCGCCCTGCTGGAGGAAATCATGGGCGAGCGCGACGCCATCGCCGATTCCGACCAGGGCAAGAGCTTCCGGGCCTTCTGGGATTTCCTCATGTCCAGCCGCCGCCAGGACGAATTGACCCAACTGTTGGAGCGCGTGCTGGCCCTGTCCCCGGTCGCCGAACTGCGGCCCGACGCCCGCACCCGGCGGGTCCACTATGACTGGCTGGAAGCCGGCGAACACACCCAGCGCACCGTGGCCGAACTGAGCCGCCAGTTGCGGCGCTTCCTGGACGACCAGGCCTGGCTGGAGAACCGCCGCATCATGGACATCCTGCACGGGCTGGAGGCCAAGGCGCTGAAGCTGCGGGAAACGCCGCCCCCCGGCGAGGTGATGGGCATCGCCGACACCGCCGCCGCCATCGAACTGCCCATGGAAAGGCCGCTGTACACCCCGGCCCTCAAGCCCGCCATCGCCGACCTAACGCTGACGACGGACGACGGCGAGGTGGACGCCTCGGCGCTGTTCTCCCAGGTGGTGATCGACAAGACCGAACTGACCCGCCACATCCGCCATGCCCTGCGGGAGCGCAGCCAAGTGACGCTGCGGGAACTGTGCGAAGCGCGGCCCCTGCGGCACGGACTGGCGGAGTTGGTGGCCTATTTGCAGATTGGCGGGGAGAGCTTCAGGGCGGTGGTGGACGAGGAGGCGGAGGAAATCATCCGCTGGCGTGGCGAGGGACCGGATGGAGCGCAGGCCATGAAGCAGGCAAGGCTGCCTCGGATGATTTTTTTGAGGCCGCGTTAGGATTGCTCGTTCCCAAGCTCCAGCTTCACTGCCATTAAGTTAGTGATAGTTCCGCTTGTTCCGGCTCCGTTGGCTGAGCGGAGTCGAAGCCAACGGAGCCGGAACAAGCGGCTTCGGAGTACGCCGCCATTCGCTTCGACTCCGCTCAGCGAACGGCAACGGATTCCGAAGCCGCTTAACTTAATGGCGGTGATGCGCCGCTCAACACTTCCCGCGCCACGGCAAGCAGAGCTTGCAAGACCGGGTTCCCAAGCCAGCGCTTGGGAACCGCATGAATCAACACAAACCAACCAACCCAAACCCCAAGGATGCCCGAACCCATCCCCGACATCACCGCCAGCCCCGACCTCTCGGCGCTGCTTATCCACCTGCTCAAGGGCGTGATCTACCGCGAAACCGACGGTGGCCTCTGGAACTCCCTGCTCAACCTGCAAGCCAGGGTCCGCGACTACGTGGCGGTGCTGGGCCTGGAACTGGTGCTGGACGAGGCGGAGGGCTACGCCTTCCTGCGCTCCCGCCCGGACGCCGACGAGGCCGCCGCCAAGCTGCCACGCCTGGTGGCCCGGCGTCCGCTGTCGTTCCCCGTCAGCCTGCTGCTGGCCCTGCTGCGCCGGAAGCTCGCGGAATTCGACGCGGACGGCGGCGACACCCGGCTGGTGCTGGCCCGCGAGGACATCGTGGAACTGGTCCGGGTGTTCCTGCCCGAGCGCAGCAACGAGGCCCGGCTCATCGACCAGATCGAGACCCACATCAACAAAATCGTCGAATTGGGTTTCCTGCGCAAACTCAAGACCGGATCGGGCGACACCGCCCGCTACGAGGTGCGGCGGATTTTGAAGGCGTTTGTCGATGCCCAATGGCTAGCGGAATTCGATGCGCGGCTGGGGGAGTATTTGGCGCAGTTGGAGGGAGGTGGGGATGAATAAATTCATCGGGACTTACGAAAAAACCTGTGGGAGTGGGCTTTAGCCCACGTTAAGCCCCGTCAGTCGTGGGCTAAAGCCCACTCCCACGGCTTTTTACCCGCTCGTTCCCTCACGCAAACGGAAATTGGCGCACATGACCGAACAACAACAACGCCTAGACCTGGATTTCGTCGCCGACGACGCCCTCACCGGCTTCCGCCTGCACCGGCTGGAAGTCTTGAACTGGGGCACCTTCGACGGGCGGGTGTGGACGCTCCGAGCCGCTGGCCGCAACGCCCTCCTCACCGGCGACCCTGGTGGACGCCGTGACCACCCTGCTGGTGCCCGCCAATCGCGTCGCCTACAACAAGGCCGCCGGGGCCGATAGCAAGGAGCGGAGCCTCCGCTCCTACTTGCTGGGCCATTACAAGTCCGAACGCAGCGAGGCCAGCGGTTCCGCCAAGCCAGTGGCGCTACGCGACCACACCGGCTATTCGGTGATCCTCGGCGTGTTCCACAACGCGGGCTATAACCAGACGGTGAGCCTGGCCCAGGTGTTCTGGATCAAGGACGCGCAAGGCCAGCCGACCCGCTGCTTCGTCGGGGCGGAGCGGGCGCTGTCCATCGCCGCCGATTTCACCCAGTTCGGCCCGGACATCGCCCAGTTGCGGAAGCGCCTCCGCAACCAGAAGGCCGAAGTGTTCGACAGCTTCCCGCCCTACGGCGCCTGGTTCCGCCGCCGCTTCGGCATCGAGCATGAGCAGGCGCTGGAATTGTTCCATCAAACCGTGTCCATGAAGTCGGCGGGCAACCTGACCGATTTCGTGCGCGGCCACATGCTGGAACCCTTCGACGTGGCCTCGCGCATCACCGCCCTCATCGGCCATTTCGACGACCTCAACCGCGCCCACGAGGCGGTGCTGAAGGCCAAGCGGCAGGTGGAATTGCTGTCGCCCCTGGTGGCGGACAGCCAGCGCCACGCCGAACTGACCGCCCAGGTGGATGAACTGCGCGGCTGCCGGGACGCGCTGCGGCCCCATTTCGCCGGGCTGAAACTGGCCCTGCTGGACAAGTGCCTCGCCGGACTGGCCGAGGATTGGACCCGCCAGGACGCCCAGATCAAGCGCCTGGAAGAGCGCCGCGACGGCCAGCGGGCGGCCAACGACGAGCTGCGCCGCGCCATCGCCGAGAACGGCGGCGACCGGCTGGAACGGCTGGCCCTGGACATCCGCAAGCAGGAGCAGGAGCGGGACATCCGCCAGCGCCGGGCCAAGCGCCACGCCGAACTGGTCGGCGCCATCGGCGAAATCCCCGCCTGCGACGAACCGGCGTTCCTCACCAAGCGGCGGCGCTTCGGCGAATTGGCGGAGGCACGGCGGGGCCGGGACGCGGAGTTGCAGAACCGGCTGACGGAACACGGCGTCAACCTGCGCCAGGGCAAGCAGGAACACGCCGCGCTGATGGCGGAAATCGCCAGCCTCAAGGCCCGCCGCAGCAACATCCCCGCCGAACAGGTCGCCATGCGGGCCGCCCTGTGCAAGGCGCTGAACCTGCCGGAGGACGACATGCCCTATGCGGGCGAGTTGCTGCAAGTGCGGGCCATCATCGAGCGGTTCCGGGGCCGCGAGGGGCAATCCGAACAGGACCGCCACTGGACCGCCAAGGTGACGGACGTGCGTCACTGGTTCGTGTTCGCCGCCAGCGAGCGCTGGCGCGAGGACGACAAGGAACACGAGCATTATTCCGACTCGGGCGGCAAGTCCGGCGGGCAGAAGGAGAAGCTGGCCTACACCATCCTGGCGGCCAGCTTGGCCTACCAATTCGGCCTGGAATGGGGGGCGGGTGCGGTCCCGCTCGTTCCGTTTCGTGGTCATCGACGAGGCGTTCGGGCGCGGCTCGGACGAATCGGCGCAGTACGGCTTGAAGCTGTTCTCCCAACTGAACCTGCCGCTGCGAGGCATGGAGCGATGTGAAGCGAGC